>CAUHML010000066.1 GCA_959606905.1 uncultured Bacteroides sp.
ATTTGTATATGTTTCATATATTTAAAAATATGATAGTCACAATTTAGTTTAACTTTTGTCTAATTGCTGTCAGTTGTCTGTTTATCAAGTCCTAAGTGACAAGCCCTATCTTGATGCCTCCCCGATACTATGATAAGGTTGCGTAAACTTTTCCTATTCGATAATTGACCAAAAGTTGGTGACAACGAGTAAAGTGATTTACATATTTGCCATCACTATTCTATATACAAGTTAGTCGAAATGAACCTATCCATAGATGCGGTCTAAAGGTATAAATTCAAGTTCGTTGATTTGGTTACTTCTAACAGCTGGCTAATTTTCAAATACTTCAAAGAGCTATTGAGATTTTTAGTGATAACTAATGGATGCAAATATAGAATTAAATTCATTATTGATGAATCATAAATCATGCATTGCAAGATTAACGCTCCATAAATGCATGATTTCCTATGCTTCCATATCCCTATTTTACATAGTTTTGCCCACAAATCATTAAATCATTTATATTATGAATAGAAAATTATTTTTTTATGGTGCATTCATTTTTATGTTATGCATTCCCAGTAATTCTGTGGCTGCAGAGGTAAACACTCTTTCTATAACACAACAAAAGAAACAGATTACAGGTACTGTTGTAGACAGTGAAGGGATTCCAATTATTGGAGCAAACATTTCTGAAAAGGGAACAACAAATGGAACAATTACCGATATTGACGGTAGATTTGCTTTATCGGTATCATCAGGCTGTGAAATCACCATTTCATTTTTAGGCTATAACACACAAACGATGAAAGTGAGGACAACGACAAATCTGCATATAATTTTGACGGAAGATACGCAGATATTGAATGAAGTAGTTGTGGTGGGTTATGGGTCGCAAAAGAAAGCTAATTTAAGCGGTTCTGTATCCGCTGTAAACTTTGACGAGATTGTCCAAGTACCGGTATCAAATACGAGTACAATGCTACAAGGGCGCATGCCGGGAGTAACCATCATATCGGGGGGGGGACAACCGGGGAAAAATGATCCGACAATTAATATTCGTGGAATCGGTACGTTGGGCAACACAAACCCGATGGTCATTATTGATGGTATGGAGAGCTCGTTGAGCAATGTGGCACCGAATGACATTGAAAGTGTTACTGTTCTGAAAGATGCGGCTTCAGCTTCCATTTATGGTGTAAGGGCGGCCAATGGAGTCATATTGGTAACCACTAAAAGAGGGAAGAAGGAAAAGCTCTCAGTCTCGTATGCCGGCAATTTTGCATTGCAGCAGGCTACCGTTCTACCCGATTATTGCAACTCATGGGATTGGGCTAAATTGTATAACGAGACCCAAGGGTATGAGAAGTACACCACCGATATGATTCAGCAAATGAAAGACGGTTCCAACCCGGATGAATTCGCGAATACGGACTGGAACAAGGAAGTGTTCCGTACGGCATTCATGCATACTCATCATTTGTCCATCAGGGGCGGTACCGAGAAAGCCTCTTATATGAACTCTCTCGAATATTTGGATCAGGACGGTATAATGATAGGTACCAGTAACAAAAGACTGAACTTCAGGTCCAACATAGACTATACCGTCAATAAGCATTTCAGTTTCGGCTTCAATCTGTCAGGAGGTAGAGACCGGATTGATGAACCGTATCAGGGAACAGGAGGTGGAAATGGAATTATGAGAAAGCTATATTGGTTCACACGTCCTACTGTACCTGTCAAATATTCCAATGGCCTATGGGGAGCAGTGGACGGAAATGCGGGTGCCGGTATGGTAGCCATACATAATCCGGTAAAGGCTGCATATATAGGTGATCATTATGAAGAGAATTACCGTTTTGACGGAAAGGCTTTTGCAGAAATTACCATTTGGAAAAACCTGAAGTTCAAGACAAACCTTGGGGCAAAATATAGAAGCTATTTTAGCTCTTCTTTCACGCCTACCGATTATTATTATGATTCGGACGGGAATGTCGTACAGGAGGAACTGATTAATTCTGCCTCCAAGTATACTAAACTGGCCTATTCTTATTTGAACGAGAATCTCCTTACGTATAACTTTAAAATCAAAAAGCACAGTTTTTCATTGTTGGCTGGTCATTCTGTCCAGTTCGAGCGTTATGACGAACATAAAGGCAGTATTGAGAGTTTCCCTAATAATGAAATCTATCAGTTGTCGGCAGGGAGCAAGAATCCCGGAGTGTCAGGAAAAGCTGTGGAAACTGCGTTGCAGTCATTTTTCGGGCGAATAAACTATGATTGGGATGGGAAATACCTGTTGGAGGGAAACGTACGCAGAGACCAGTCCTCGCGTTTGCCCAAAAACAATAGGGTGGGAATATTCCCTTCCGCTTCAGCAGCATGGAGAGTTTCTGAAGAATCTTTCATCAAAGATAATTTTCCTACAATTTCCAATCTGAAATTAAGAGGTAGTTGGGGAACGTTGGGAAATCAAGAAATTGATGATTATGCATATGTGCAATTAATCAATACTGGGCAGAACTATGTTTTTGGCAATGGCATTGCGGGAGGTGTGGCTGTCACTAACCTTAGCAACTCCAATATCAAGTGGGAAACCACAGCTATGACCGATTTCGGATTGGACTTGTCATTGTTTGATGGAAAACTGGAATTTACAGCGGACTATTTCTATAAAAAGACATCGGATATATTGCTTTCACTTCCAATCAATGCAACATTGGGAAATCTGAATGCTCCCAAGCAGAATGCGGGCAAAGTAGTCAATAAAGGGTGGGAACTGACCGCTACATATCATGATAATATAGGAGATTTTAACTATACTGTTTCGGGAAATCTGTCGAAAATCAAAAATGAAATTCTAGATGTCAAGGGCTTGGAGTGGTATAGTGGAAATGCGATTTATCGTGCCGGAATACCAATTGGTAGTTACTATGGATATATTGCTGAAGGCTTGTACCGTAGTGAAAAAGAAATAGAGGAGGGGCCCAAACGTTTCAATGGGGTTGATGTGGCACCGGGTGACATAAAGTATAAGGACATCAGTGGCCCGAATGGCGTACCAGATGGACAAGTAGATTCTCAATATGATAGGGTGGTCATCGGTTCTCCGTTCCCCGATTTGACTTATGGTTTTAATATATTTGCCTCATATAAAAATTTTGACTTCTCTTTATTTTTTCAGGGAGTTGCTGGCGTAGACCGTTTTTATAAAGACGCTCCAAACCAAGGAAATATTCTGACAGATTGGCTGGATAGGTACGACCCAATAGAAAACCCTAACGGTAATATGCCTAGAATGAAAGGAACACAGAATAATGAAACTTCCACTTTTTGGATGAAGGATGCTTCCTATCTTCGTCTGAAGAATCTGGAATTGGGCTACAACATCCCTGACTGTTTGTGTCAAAAGTTTGCAATACAACGTATGAGAGTATATTTTACAGGATTGAATTTACTGACTTTTACTCAAGTAAGGAACTGGGATGCTGAGAAATTTGCAGGTGATACGGAAAATTTTAATTACCCTCAATTGAAATCTTATTCTATCGGATTAAATATAACCTTTTAACAATACACGTCATGAAAACGAACATACTTTTTATTTCTGTCATATTTTTATTTGCCACAAGCTGCTCTGACAGTTTCTTGGACAGAACTTCACTTAACAATATATCCGAAGATACATTCTGGAAAACAGAAGAGGATGCCTTGTTGGGTCTTGCAGGATGTTATGATACTTTTCAATCTATGTATTATGAAGGCCCATGGGGAATAGGTATTATGCAATATGAAGCAATTACAGATAATGCCTATTTCGGTTGGGGACATTCATTGGATGATATTTGTAGAGGTATTCATACTCCACAGACAGGAGTCATATACGATTTCTTTAAAATGCATTACAAAGGAATAGCTAGATGCAATAAATTTATAACAAATGTAGAATCCATGGTTTTTGATGAAGCCAAGAAAAGAAGGATGCTTGCAGAAGTAAAAGTGTTAAGGGCCAACCATTATATGCATTTAAGCATGACTTTTGGGGACGTCCCCCTGATAACAGAACCACAAACGGTTATCAATGCCAATGTTCCTAAAACATCCAGGGAAAGTATTGTTTCTTTTATAATAAACGATTTAAAAGAAGCCGCAACAGCATTGCCTACACAAGACAGAATTGCCGGTGGTGAGTACGGGCGTTTATCAAAAGGTGCAGCTTTAGGTCTATTGGCGCGTGTATATTTGTATAATGATATGTTTACAGAGGCTGCTAAAGCTGCTAAAGATGTCATTGATATGAACTACTATGAGCTATATCCGGATTATGGCAGGTTGTTCACACCGGAAGCCGAACAATCTAAGGAGATTATTATGTCGGCTTGTTTTGAAAGAGGGATAAAGCCTCGCGAAGGAACTCGTATCGGTCGATGGAAAGGTATCGTTCCTCCACCATTTATTGTTCCCTTACCGGATTTGCTGGATGATTATTATTGTATTGATGGACTTCCTATAGACAAATCCCCCTTATTCAAGGGAGATATAACACAGCAGCCTATATATAAGGATAATGTGCATAATGATTTTCTTAAGGATACACAACGATATGTAAATAGAGACCCACGTATGGGATTTTCCATTATAACTCACCGAACTCCCTGGATTAAGGGTGAAATTATAGAAAATGGACAAGTACTGTATGATGCCAAGAATTACACTCTGACGCGTTGTCATTTCCGTAAATGGGTGGAAGAAACAGATTTGGAGATGGAAGATATGCCCCAAGACGTATACACCCTTCGTTATGCAGACATTCTGTTGATGAGGGCTGAAGCTTTGGTCAGGACTGGTAATTATGATTATGATGAAGTATTGGGACTCATAAACCAGATAAGACAACGTCCCACTGTCATGATGCCTATAGTTCAGGACGTTGAAGGAAAAACAAAAAGATTGAATAGTGACGAACTATTTGAAATTATAAAACATGAAAGAAGAATTGAACTTGTATACGAAGGCCATCGCTATTATGATCTGATACGTTGGGGAGAGTTGGAAAGAGCATGGGGAGAGATTTTTGTTCCGGTCAACCTGAGGCACTATTTGGGACAGAAAAGCTTGGTATGGCCATTGCCGGAAAAGGAAATTGAAATAAATGACTTGTTGGAACAAAATGAACTTTGGAAGTAATTTCCTTTTTAAGTAATTCTTCTTGTGATCAAACCGAATACAAATACACCGTCATCGCTATTTGGTTGTTTTATACTCGATTTCATAATAGGCAGGAAAGCGATGGCGGGGTGTTTGGGACTTAAAAAGCAGAGAGCATGAAGAATTTTTTGGGATGCATCTTTTTTTTCGCAATCTCTATATTGCATACATACGGACGCATAGCAAGGCAGACTATAGGCGAACTGAAGGAGTTTGAATTGTCAGACATCAGACTGACGGAAAGTCCTTTTAGAAGTGCCTTGCTGCTGGATAAGCAATGGCTGTTTTCTCTGAATCCTGACAGACTGTTGTCAGGATTCAGGCAGGAGGCGGGATTGGCACAAAAAGCCTCTAAATATGGGGGATGGGAAAGTCGGGGAGTGACAGGACAGACTTTGGGACACTATCTTTCCGCTTTGGCGATGATGTACGCTTCAACAGATGACGAAGGAGCGCTTGAACGTATCAGATATAGTGTGAATGAACTGGATGTTTGCCAGCAGGCATTCGACTTCCATGGTTTGTTCGCTGCTTTCCCGAATGCTAGAAAGTTGTTCCAGGAAATATATCGTGGGGATATCCGGACTGAAGGCTTTGACTTGAACGGTAGTTGGGTACCGTTCTATACCATGCATAAGCTGTGTGCCGGACTGATAGACGTATATCATTATACGTCGGACCGACAAACCTATAAGGTGCTTTCTCAACTGGCAGAAGGACTATACGCCCTTTTCGCGCAGTTGAGTGATGCACAGATACAGAAAATCCTAATTTGTGAGCATGGAGGAATCAATGAGTCGATGGCGGAACTCTACAGTTTGACCGGTGACAGGAGATTCTTGGAACTTTCTTTGCGTCTGAACCATAAAGCTTTTGTAGAGCCGCTGGCTACCTCAAGAGATGAACTGAAAGGCAAGCATGCCAACACACAGATACCTAAAGTGGTAGGCGTTATCCGCCAATATGAGTTGACCGGCAATAAAGAATTATATGATATAGCCGACTTCTTCTGGCATACGGTCGTCCACAACCATTCGTATGTAATTGGTGGAAATAGTGAGGCTGAGCATTTTGGTGTACCGGGACGGATTTGTGACCGAATCACTGATAAGACATGTGAAAACTGTAACACATACAACATGTTGAAGCTGACCAGACACCTTTTCTGCCTGAATCCCGACATTTCCAAGGCCGATTATTATGAGCGCGCCTTGTATAATCAAATACTGGCATCACAGAATCCTGAGGATGGTATGGTCTGCTATATGTCTCCTCTTTCCGCAGGTTCACAACGCAACTATTCCACCCCGTTCGACTCGTTCTGGTGCTGTGTAGGCACTGGTTTGGAGAATCATGTACGGTATGGCGAATTTATCTATCATACGGACGAACAGGATAATCTTTATGTGAATCTCTTTATCCCGTCTGTATTGGATTGGAAAGCGAGGGGGATACGTTTCGAACAAAAGACAGCCTATCCGACATCGGACACTGTCCGTTACATGGTCAGTTCTTCCTCAGGAAAACAGAAATTTACCCTTAATCTGCGTTATCCGGGATGGGCGGAAGACAATGTCTCCCTTTTTGTCAACGGGCAGCGGCAAACTGTCTGTGCGGTCCCCGGAGAATACATCCCTATCACCAGAAAATGGAAAGACGGAGACAGAATTAGTATTGTCATTCCTAAGAAAGTGACTTCGGAAGCCGCATTGGGCGATGACAGTTTAAGGGCCTATCTGTACGGTCCAATTGTTTTGTCTGCTGATTTTGAAGGAAAAAATTATTCCCATTTCCCTATGGTGGTTACAGATGACATAGAAAATGCCTCTCTCTCTTTGAAACCTGCAGGCAAACCTTTGGAGTTTATCCTGGAAGCGGCCCGCCCTTGTACCATAAAGATGAAGCCTTATTATCAAATGGGTGGAAAACCGCTGATGGTCTACTTTGAACATTACACCATTGAAGAGTGGACAGCCAGGAAGGATGAGATTATGATGAAACAAGATAGGGAAAAATGGATAAAGGAACAGACGGTGTCAAGCTTTCAGCCAGGAGAGATGCAGCCGGAACGTGACCATGACTTCAAAGGAGAAAAGACTAGAACCGGAGAACTCAATGGCCGGAAATTTCGGAAAGCGGTCAACGGAGGATGGTTTTCGTTCGAGATGGAAGTTCGTCCGGACATTTCTCAGGATCTGCTAGTTAGCTGCTGGGGAAATTTGGGAGACATCTATAAATTCAACGTTGAGATAGACGGCATCTCCATTGCAACGGTCATTATCCACTGGTGGGGAAATACTTTTGTGGACAAGTTGTATCATATCCCTTTTGAGTTGACTGAAAACAAGAAGAAAATAACAGTATCCTTTAAGGCTCTTGACAACAGAAGTGTAGCTGGACCGATATTCAATTGCAAAATAATAAAAAGATAAGATATGAAAAAATATTTACTATTATTCACTATAGTATTATTACACATACCGTTCATTGCGGGTAAAGGCTATGCTACCCGATGGCCAGTAGACAAAATCAACGCATGGTATGCCCAACGGGAATGGTTGAGGGGGTGCAACTTCCAACCAAGCACTGCTGTTAACCAGTTGGAAATGTGGCAAAAGGAATCATTCGACCCCATGACCATCAACCGGGAACTAAGTTGGGCGGCGGCTCTCGGTTTCAACTGCATGAGGGTCTATCTGCATCATCTGGCCTGGGAAACAGATAAAGAGGGATTCAAGAAAAGAGTTAGAGAATATCTCTCCATTTCAGGGAAATATGGGATCTCCACCGCCTTTGTGTTTTTTGATGATTGTTGGAATCCCACTTACAAGGCAGGAGAACAGCCTGCTCCCGTACCGGGAGTGCACAATTCCGGCTGGGTACGCGATCCTGGCGATTTATTGTACGAAAGGGCAGAGCTGATACAAACACTGGAGGAATATGTAAAGGACATTCTTTTTGCCTTTTCTGGGGATGAACGAATTGTTTTTTGGGATCTGTATAATGAAGCCGGGAACAGCAACTACAAGAATAGGAGCCTGCCACTACTGAGAAAAGTATTCGAATGGGCACGTTCGGTTAATCCTTCACAACCGCTGACTGCCGGAATATGGGGAGGAAGCACTTCGAAAATAAAGAATTTCCTTCTGGAGAACTCCGATTTGATAACCTATCACAATTATTCGGATTCGTTGTCCCACCAAAAGGAGATAGATAGACTGAAACAATATGGACGACCTATGGTATGTACGGAATATATGAACCGCAGGGACTGCAGTACATTCCAGACCATCATGCCCATGCTGAAAAAAAATGCGGTCGGTGCTATCAACTGGGGATTTGTCGCGGGGAAAACCAATACTATCTATGCATGGGACCAGCCGATAAGAGACGGAAGCGAACCGTCTGTATGGTTTCACGACATATTGCGAAAAGATGGTACGCCCTTTTCTATACAAGAAACGGCAACAATAAAGGCTCTTACGGCAAAACCTTTTATGCCTCCTCCAGGGACTGTCATACACAATTCCATCGCTGCGACACACCGTTATGTAGGCTCGCCAAGTATTGCAGTGCTGGAAGACGGAACGTATGTGGCATCTCATGATTATTTTGGCAACGGACGCGTTTCAGATACTTTTGTATATCGTTCTATAGACAAGGGGACGACGTGGAACGTTTGTGCTCATATTGACAAGCTCAATTGGGCAACCTTGTTTACACGTGGTAGGGAGCTTTATCTGATAGGGGTAAGTCCGAAAGGCAGCCAAGGATATGGCAACTTTGTCATATTAAGGTCAATGAATGGAGGCCGTTCGTGGACCACTCCAAAGGATCGGAATAGCGGTTTACTTCTTGAAGGATTCTATCATTGCGCTCCTGTCCCTGTCATATTCCACAAAGGCAAGATATGGAGAGCATTAGAGAACCAGGGGAAAATAAACGGTTGGGGTGACTTCAAGGCATTGACCGTACATGTTGACGAGGATGCCGACTTGCTCAATGCCGATAACTGGATGGTAAGCAATGAACTGCCTTTCGACAAGTCATGGCTGCCGGAAGCTTCGGCATGGCTTGAGGGAAACATGGTGGTCGCCAAAGACAATACTTTGAAAAACATTCTCCGTGTACATTATTCGAAAGATGATTTGGCGGCAGTTGTTGATATCTCGCAAAAGGGGCTCTTAAGTTTTAATCCGCAGCAGGGATTCATCAATCTTCCTGGAGGCTGCAAGAAGTTCACTATCCGTTACGATTCTGTCAGTCAAAAATACTGGACGCTGAGCAATTATGTGTTACCCGAAGATAGAGGTGGGAATAATGAACGGACACGGAATACCATTGCCTTGTGCTGGTCGGACAATCTGCAACAATGGCATGTCAAGGACATCTTATTACATCATGACGACATTTTCCATCATGGATTCCAGTACTTGGACTGGCTAATTGAAGGAGATGACATCATAGCAGTCTCACGAACGGCTTCTGATGATCGTACCGGTCAAGCGGACAACCAGCATAATGCCAATTATCTGACATTTCATCGTTTCTTGGGTTTCAGAACCAATAAATAATCCAATAATATGCGACTTAAAACATTGTTTCTTGTATTGTTATGCAGCGTGTGTACTTTTCCCGTAAGAGCACAAGTTACGTTGCCGAGCTTCTTTTCGGATAATATGGTTCTTCAGCGGGACTGCCCTATTCATTTATGGGGATGGGCAGGAGCTGATGAGAAGATTGAAATCCACTTTAAAGGGCAAATCCGAAAGACCATAGCGACAAATGACGGGAACTGGAGTACTTATTTAGACGCTTCGGCCTATGGAGGTCCTTATACACTCGTTGTTAAAGGAGAACAGTCTGAAGTTGAATTCAATAATGTTCTGATTGGTGACGTATGGTTATGTAGTGGGCAGTCCAATATGGAATTCCACCTCAATGATGCCAACAATGCTATGGCGGAAATATCCGGTGCTGACTATCCGGGCATCAGACTGTTCACTGTCGGAAGGGCTACAGGCAATCATCCGAAAATGGATGTAGGGGGAACATGGCATTCTTGTTCGCCTTCCACAGCAGGCGATTTCTCTGCCGTAGGATATTTTTTCGGTAAAGAGATCCACTCGAATACTCATATCCCCATTGGACTTATATGCTCCTCGTGGGGAGGTACTGTAGCTGAAACCTGGACCAGTCCGGACGGTATCCGTGATATACCTGAGTTTACTCAAAAACTTTCAGAATCGGAAAAAATAGACATGGACAGTTTTGAACAGACCAATCTAACTCGGAAAGCGGCTTTTGAGAAAGCTCTTAATGCAGATCCAGGAATCGCGGAAAAATGGTATGCTACAGGTTCTAGCCCTACCTTTGATGGAAGCATGTGTCTTCCCCAAGCATGGTCGGGGACAGCATTAACTGATATGAATGGTACGGTATGGTTCTTCATTGAAATAACCTTGTCGGATAATCCGGTGGGAAAACAAGCTGTATTGTCATTGGGAAGAATTGACGATGCGGATATCACTTGGATTAACGGGGTCGAAGTGGGGCGAACAACTGGTTATCAGAAGGAACGCTTGTATGCCTTTGACACAGGTATTCTGAAAAAAGGCAAAAATGTTATCACCATTAGTGTCAGTGACTATTCCGGTGAGGGAGGCTTTAGCGGACAAAGAGACCAGCTCTATTTAGAAATAGGTGGTACAAAGCTCCCATTGGCCAAGGAGTGGAAATATAAGGTTGCCGTGGACAGCCGGAAATATGGTTATGTGGAATTCGGTCCAAATGCCTATCCATCACTATTGTACAACGGAATGATTGCTCCACTGACTGGGCTTCCTATTAGGGGGGTAATTTGGTATCAAGGAGAAAGTAACGATTACAACCCTACTTTGTATCGGACTCTATTTCCCAATCTCATTAATGATTGGCGTGCCCGTTGGAATAATGAGTTCTCTTTCTATTGGGTACAGCTGGCCAATTACAGAAGTATCGACAAAATGCCGCAAGATAGTAAATGGGCTGAAATACGAGAGGCACAAACCCAGGCATTGTCTTTGCCCAAAACCGGTCAGGCTGTCACCATCGACATCGGTGAGGCCGATGATATTCATCCCAAGAACAAAAAAGATGTGGGCAAACGGCTGGCACTTCATGCCCTAAAGCTCGATTATGGGAAGAAGAACATTGTAGCTGACGGCCCGACTTTCCGCTCCATGAAAACGAAGAAGAATAAGATTATCATCTCATTCGATAATGCTGGGTCGGGGTTGGTGTCTAAGGATGGTAATGAATTTATCAATGGTTTTGCAATCGCAGGAAAAGATAACAAGTTTGTTTGGGCTAAGGCGAAGATTTGTGGAAATGTCGTCATTGTATGGAACGACACTCTATTACATCCTGTAGCGGTAAGATATGGCTGGAGTGACAATCCTGGACAACTGAATCTGTACAATAAGGAAGGTTTGCCGGCCACCCCTTTTAGGATGGAGTCTCCATAAGGAGTTATTTCTTTTGTTAAATTCAATATATATGACTATGAAAAATAGATAGGTATTAGTTATTCTTTTTCAAATCTAGGGACAGTTCTTCTTTTTGCTAGAGAAAAGCCGGGGATATTCTTCTGATTCCTGACCTTCTTTCCGCAGGCTGGACTATACACATGAAGACGGTGCGGACACTGATATAAGCGATACTTCCTATATTGTGATAACCGACCGACTGGAATTGTTTACTTGACCAACTGGAGTCGTTCACTCGAAAAGGTATATTTCCCCGTTAGTCTTACGCTATCCGAGGAGACGAATACGGGACTTCCGTCAGCTTGTACAATAAGAATAACGAATTAAGTACGAACTATAATGAACTAACTTATAAGAATAAAATTATGAATAGATTACTAGAATCTCCGTTGTCGGGTATAATCCCTCCACTGGTTACTCCGTTGTTGAATAACGATATGCTGGATATTAAGGGATTGGAATGTCTGATTGAACATCTTATAGATGGGGGAGTACATGCTCTCTTTATTTT
Organism: uncultured Bacteroides sp.; assembly: GCA_959606905.1. The sequence goes on from CAUHML010000066.1 coordinate 12,229, forward strand.
GGGAACAACTGGTGAAGCTCAATGCCTGAGTTATAGATTGCGGCAAGAAATGATTCGGGAAACCTGCCGTATTACGGCTGGGCGGTTACCGGTATTGGTCTGTATCTCGGATACATCTATTGTGGAGAGTATCAGACTGTCTCAAATTGCTGCTGATTATGGTGCGGAGGCTGTTGTTTCAGCCCCTCCATATTATTTTGCTTCTGCTCAACCGGAACTGGTCGAGTTCTATGAACAACTGGTTGAAGCATTACCATTGCCTCTTTTCCTATACAATATGCCTACACATACCAAAGTCAACTTCGCCCCACAGACAATACGGCGTATTGCAGAGAATCCGAAGGTGATAGGGTTTAAAGACAGTTCAGCCAATCTTGTCTATTTTCAGTCGGTAATGTATGTGATGAGCGACCGTCACGACTTCTCAATGCTGGTGGGACCTGAGGAGGTGACTGGTGAAAGTGTCTTGATGGGAGGAAACGGAGGTATAAACGGAGGTGCGAACATGTTCCCAGAATTGTACGTGAAACTTTATAATGCCGCAAAAGAGCATAATTTTGAAGAGCTGTATCGTATACAGAAAATCATAATGCAAATCAGCGCCACCATATATACGATAGGCAAATATGGTTCCAGCTATTTGAAAGGATTGAAATGTGCGTTGTCTTTACTGGGAATATGCAACGACTTTGTGGCAGCTCCGTTTAATCATTTTGAGAAAGTGGAGCGTGAGCAAGTGAGGAAGGCATTGGATAGTTTGAATATGAACCTTGATTTAAAGCCATAAGACCCCGATAACATGACAATCTTAGATACAATAGTTTTTTTGGTATTTACAGGAGGAATTGTTCTATTTGGATGTTCTTTCTTTTCCAAGAAACGTACTTCTGATGAATTTACTTCTGCCGGACGAAGCCTTCCCGGATGGGTTGTCGGAATGTCTATTTTCGCGACTTATGTAAGTAGTATAAGCTATCTGGCATATCCGGGGAAGTCTTATATGGAAGATTGGAATGCATTTGTCTTTAGCCTCTCTATCCCAATCGCTTCTTATTTTGCAGCTCGCTACTTTGTCCCTTTTTATCGTAGCATAGGAAGTGTATCCGCATATAGTTTTTTGGAAATGCGGTTTGGTATATGGGCACGGTCTTATGCTTCCTTTTGTTACTTGCTTACTCAGATTGCTCGTATGGGGTCTATTCTTTATTTATTGGCTTTGCCGATGAACGCTCTGCTTGGATGGGATATAAAAATGATTATTATAATTACGGGTATAGTAATTATCCTATATTCAATGCTTGGTGGATTGAAGGCAGTTATATGGACAGAAGCTATTCAAGGCTTCATTTTGATATGTGGGGCACTGATTTGTATGCTTATCTTGTTGTTCGATATGCCGGAGGGTCCCAAACAGACGTTTGATATTGCGATGGCAGACAATAAATTCAGTTTGGGAAGTTTTGGCTCCAGTTTGTCTGATTCTACATTTTGGGTATGTTTAGTTTATGGAATATTTATCAATTTGCAGAACTATGGCATCGACCAGAACTACGTGCAGCGTTATCTGACAGCCAAGAATGGAAAGGAAGCCAAATTCTCTGCTCTCTTCGGAGGATATCTATTCATACCGGTTTCAATGGTGTTTTTTATGATAGGTACTGCTTTGTATGCATATTATAAGATGCAACCGGAATTGTTGCCGGACCACATTACGGGAGATTCTGTATTTCCGTATTTCATCGTACATGGGCTACCAACTGGGGTAACAGGCTTGTTGATAGCATCTATATTTGCCGCAGGAATGAGTACTGTCGCCACTAGCGTAACCAGTTCTGCCACAATTATACTTACAGACTATTATAAAAGATTTTCTTGTAAGCAGCCTACAGAAAAGCAATCGATGCGTATACTGTATGGCTCAAATGTCATCATCGGAATCATTGGGATTATCGTGGCGTTAGCCTTACTTAATGTGGAAAGTGTATTGGATGTTTGGTGGAGTTTGTCTTCCATATTCAGCGGTGGAATATTGGGGCTCTTCTTATTGGGATATGTCACTCGGAAAGCCCGTAATGTGGATGCTATATTAGGGGTTATATGCGGAGCCATTGTAGTTATTTGGATGAGCCTCTCACCCGTATTCTTTGCAGATAGCTTCTGGGGCAAGTTTAAAAGCCCGTTTCATACCAATCTTACAATTGTGTTAGGTACAATAGTCATATTTTTAGTAGGTTTTATTAGCGTAAATACTGTAAATAGGAGAAAAAGATGAAATTATATAATTTATTAATGGTTATGTATTTACTTTTAGCTGTCACATCTTGTGGAAAGAACAAGAAACTAAGTCATTCTAAAATAGTGAAATCAGAAACAAACTGGCGACAGGAGTTGTATTCTTCCAACGTCATTCCAAGCCAATCAATTGATACACTCTCCTTTGCGGAACACTACAAGCGGTATCCTGAGCGTTGGAAACTGGCTTTCGATTATCTGAGTAGTGTAAAAAAGGATTCATTGATTGTCGGAAAAAAGTTTTTGAGCGAAGACGTGTTTGTCTCTGTGGATGAATACCGGACAAAGAAAAAAGAAGATGTCTTGTTCGAATCCCATCGTCGGTATATTGATTTGCAGTATGTGATGGAAGGGGAAGAGTATATCGGCTTTAGCCGTTATCCGGTGAAGGAGGTTGTCCCATATAATGTAGAAAGGGATATCACGTTTTATAATGCAAATATAGAACAACTGTTGAAAGCTGATGCAGGACATTTTTTTATTTTTTTCCCGACAGATTTGCATCAACCATGCATAGCTGCGGAACAATGCAAAAGAGTGAAGAAGATTGTAATAAAAATTAAAATTGACTGATTACTGTTCTATACGCTTTTTTTTATACAGTAACATTGCTGTCCCATTAAAATCTAAAAGAGTTCTTTGAACTATTTGAAATTTAGTTAGTTACATCGATTTTCCGAGCGAACGGACTTGAATTTGTAGCTTTGCATCAGATTAATCCGATGGCATATGTTCCAAGACAAATACGTTTTCGCTCAATTGACTTCATTTCTGAATCGAAGTAAGTTTAATCGCATAGTCACCAAGTATGGTGGTGATAAATATGTGAAGCACTTCACCTGCTGGAATCAACTACTTGCTTTGATGTTTGGTCAACTTTCTAATCGTGAAAGTCTGCGAGATTTGATAGTTGCTCTTGAAGCTCATCATTCCAAATGTTATCATTTAGGAATGGGCAAGAATGTATCAAAGTCATCACTGGCCAGAGCAAACCAGGATAGAGACTATCACATCTTTGAAGAACATGCCTACTACCTGGTTAGCTAAGCACGACAAAAGTGTGCTGATCATATTTTCAAACTTGGCGGTAATGTTTATGCTTTCGATTCGACAACTATTGACCTGTGTTTTTCAGTCTTTTGGTGGGCAAAATTCCGTAAAAAGAAAGGTGGTATCCTTTCATATCACGGAAGCATCCGTGCACGATTCTAAAGTTATGATTGAAATTCCTTATGAACCAAGCTCTTATTACATCTTTGACCGCGGTTATAATAACTTCAAAATGCTGTATGAAATTCATCAAATTGAAGCTTACTTTGTTGTCAGAACAAAAAAGAATCTCCAATACAAATCCATCCAATGGAAACGTAGGCTGCCTAGGAATGTGCTTTCAGACGCAAGTGTACTTCTGACAGGATTCTATCCTAAACAATATTACCCAGAACCACTTAGACTGGTTAAATATTGGGATGAAGAACAAGAACGAGAATTTACATTCATAACCAATGCGATGCATATATCCGCGCTTCAGGTTGCTGGACTTTATAAAAATCGTTGGCAGGCAGAGCTGCTTTTCAAATGGCTCAAGCAGCACTTTAAAATCAAAAGATTTTGGGGAACTACAGAGAATGCTGTTCGAATACAGATATATGCTGCTATATGCGCTTACTGTTTGGTGGCAATCATTCAACACGATATGCAACTGGACAGAAGTACATATGAAGTGTTACAAATACTGAGCATCTCATTGACTGATAAGACTCATCTGAGAGACCTCTTTGATAAAACTAAATTTCAAAAGGACAAAGAACGATTCGGACCAAATGGGTCAAGTTTGTTTAATTTTTAATTCGTCCCAATTTTAATGGGACACTAATGATACAGTAACTTAAATGAATATTTTTTAAACTAATCCAAATAAAATCAGTTGAACCATGAGAAATTCAAGATTAATCGGTGGAAAGCCGAAAA
>CAUHML010000067.1 GCA_959606905.1 uncultured Bacteroides sp.
AACTTGAGACATGGGGAACTATATTGGTTTCTCATGTCTCAAAATGATAACAATAAATGGCTTCTCATACACCCATCAGTGATCGTCACCACACTGAAGGTGATAAATGGGACGGCCTCATCATCAAGCAATCTACTATGGTGTTAACTCAAAATTTATACGTATGAAGTTTTTAAGAAAAATTTTGTTGGTTGGACTACTCCCTGGTTTTCTTATAAGCCAGGCACAAAATGTCCAAAACAAAGAAGATGTACCCTTGGATTTAGGATATCGTGTACTCCCTATGGGAGATTATAACGGTTCAGCCTACACCATCTCGGGTAAACAGTTACGCAATCTACCTGTTACAAATCTTTCGGCAGTATTGGCCGGACTGGTACCTGGTTATTTTGCTCGACAAGTGCAAGGTGGTGGATTAGTGAATGAACAGAATTCATTTTGGATAAGAGGACAAAGAAGTAATTCGCCTGATGTATTAGTACTGGTTGATGGACAGGAACGGGATTTTGCTGTTTTGTCATCACACGAAGTAGAATCAATTACTGTATTGAAAGATGCTGCAGCAACAGCCTTATATGGAATGCGTGCAGGCAGTGGAGCTATTCTGGTTACAACTCGTAAGGGAGCAAAGGGAAAACCGCAGGTTGAATTGACAGCTCAAATTATAGCTCAACAACCACTTAAAGAGTTAAAGTCATTAAACGCAGCCGATTATGCGAGACAGCACAACATAGCCCGCTATAATGACAATATGGATCCCCTGTATTCGAACTATGATATAATGAATTACGCTAAGAATGATCCTAATTCCATTTTATATCCCAATGTAGATTGGGCTGATAAATATTTGAAGGATATCCGATGGAGCCAGCGCTATAATCTTAATATCCAAGGAGGAACAGAAAAAAGTACATATTTCGTGAATGCAATGTATACTCGTAACAATGGCTACTTCAATACAGATGATTCACATGATTATAGTACCAATCATTCTGCCGAACGGTTTAATATCCGTTCCAATATCGATTTTGCCGTAACTCGCACTACCCAACTGGATGTAAATCTGTATGGCTGGTATCAAAGTCAGAATGGCCCTGGCAGCGGAGCTGAAAATATCTATAAAAATCTAGTCACATTACCGCAAGGAATCTTCCCAAAATGGTACAATGACCAAGGATATACAGATCAATACGGCAATGTTATCAATGCAGAAGATGGGAAAATTGTAGCAGGAAATGCATTCCGTGAAAATCCATGGGCAATGCTAAATCGCTCCGGCTACTTCCAGGACAAACAATTGTATGGTTCTTTCCGCACAAAACTCTCACAGGATCTTTCCTTCATAACAGAGGGATTAAAAGCTTCTGTTGCTCTATCCATGGATTCACGCACAATTTCTTCTATCAGACGTACAATAACTTTCGCATATTACGAAAAGGATGCGACGAATGAGAATGTTCTCCGCCGGACCCGCGAAGATGACTCGATGATAAACAAGGTAGATAATACCAGTTCTTTCCGCCGAACCGGTATCGTGGCTCAATTAGATTATAACCGTACCTTTGGAAAACATGGAGTTTCGGCTTTAGCTTTCTATGAACAATATGAAAGCAATGATGAAATGGTATTGCCAACCCGATTCCAAAGCGCAAATGGTTGGTTCGGCTATAATTATGATAAAAGATATGGCATCGATGTTATCGGAGCTTATCAGGGATCTCACAAATTTGGTCCAGGACACAAATTCGGTTTCTTCCCTACAATATCTGCCGGATGGACTGTTTCTAACGAATCTTTCTGGAAAGATGCAAAAAAAATGGTGCCCTACCTGAAGCTAAAAGCATCTTATGGACAAGTCGGCAACTCATCCGGCGTAGACGCCTTTTATTACAGGGGACGTATGTGGCCGCAAAACGAAGTCTATATTACAGGGGTAAACATGGGAACAAAGCTTGGAGGATACATTCAGGATATACTTCCAAATCCCGGATTGACTTGGGAGAAAGCCAGAATTCTGAATATCGGAATAGATACCCGACTATTTTCAGACCGGTTATCTGTTACAGCAGAATTTTTTAAAGACAACCGTCATGATATGTATGTAGTAAATAACAAAATCAGTTCTCTTGTCGGCAATGTAAAGGAATTTAAGCAGAATATAGGCAAAATCAATAGCCATGGAGTAGACTTATCTGCCATGTGGAATTCAAATATTGCAGACTGGAGCTATTTCATAGGTGGTACATTTTCTTATTCTACGAATGAACTGATTGCAAATGGCGAAGTAGATCAGCCATACGAATGGTTGAAGAATCAGGGACGGCCTTTAGGAGAAAATCGAGGATACATTGCAAAAGGCTTTTTCAATTCTTGGGAAGAAATAGCAGCCTCTCCTGTACAAACATTCTCTGATGTCCAACCAGGTGATGTACGTTATGAAGATATAAACAAAGACGGACAGATTGATGTAAACGATATGGTACCTATCGGTTACGGAGACATTCCCAGAATCATGTATGGTATTAACTTAGGAGTCGGCTACAAAGGATTTTCGATCACCGCATTATTTCAGGGAGCCGCAAAAGTCTCTCATCAATATTCGGACATTGTGATGAATCCTTTCACAGATAACGGAACCATATTTGAGCATCAACTTGATTACTGGACACCCGAACACCAGCATGCAACATTCCCACGTTTAACAACACTGGACAATGCCAGTCTTAATAACAGGCAGATAAGTACATTAAATGTAAAGGATGCTGATTTCTTAAGATTAAAAACACTGGAAGTTGCCTATGACTTTCCTACAAAAATGATACAGAAAATCCATCTTAAGGGATTGAGACTTTTCCTTAGCGGAACGAATCTGATTACCTGGACAAAATATAAATGGGTTGATCCTGAAGCTCCTTCACTGGCAGCTCCTTTGACGAGAAACATGAGTATAGGTTGTTCCTTAAAATTCTGATAGCATGAAAAAATCGATAATTTATTTGGCAATAAGCGCAACACTAACATTTTCCGGTTGTGATTATCTGGATGACATGCCCTATGACTGGGCCCAGCCTGATGATATTTTTACGAATGAACAGAACTATCTAAAACCGATTAATCAGGTGTATGCATATATTCCCGAAGGCTTCAACCACGTAGGAAATGCCTTTTTAGATGCAGCCACCAATGATGGAATAAGCACAATCATAGATTCGGATATTCATAAATTGTCTCGTGGGTATATCACTTCTTCAAATCCGATTGAAGAATGTTGGAATAAGTCATACAAGGGAATTCAACAAGCCATTTTTGCCCGCAAGTATTTGCGTGAGGCTGACTTGGTGTTACAAAATAAGACACAAGAAGACATCCAGGCATTTAAAGATACCTATTGTGCGGAAACTGAATGTTTACAAGCCTTATTTGAGTTTAACCTGTTAAGACACTACGGAGGCTTTCCTATTGTCGATCGTATTTACGAAGTCGACGATCCTGAACTGCAGACAAAGGCAAGAGACTCTTTTAAAGACTGCGTCAATCACATCGTACAGTTATGTGAGAGTGCTGCCGCTGTATTGAAAGTTGATCCGGAAGGTGGGAATGGTTCTTATGGCCGTATGACTAAAGGAATGGCACTTGCTATTAAAGCCAAGACATTACTCTATGCCGCAAGCCCACTCTACAACAGAACGGATAATAACGATCCACTACTAGGCTATACTGACGGCTCGGATGTGACGGAACGTTGGAAACTTGCAGCCAAAGCTTGTGCAGATGTAATCAATCTAAATGCAGACGGAACAATATCTCCGAATGGAAGTAAAAAATATAGTCTGATAGCTCTTACTGCTGCTAAAACGTACGACAAGATCTTTATCAATGCCAATCCTAATCCGGAATATATCCTATTCTATACGGCTGCTAAGGACAATGCTCTGGAAAACAGACATTATCCCCCTACAATCTCAAAAGATCAGGGAGGAGGTACAGTACCTTCACAGCAATTGATCGATGCATTTACCATGAAAGATGGAAGCGATTATACCCATTCTTCTGACGGTGCAAGCATGTATACTAACAGAGACCCGCGTTTGACAGCAATTATCGGATATGACGGTTCGGTTTATGGAAAGAATACCATTTATACGCGAATTAGTGATAACACAACCATAGACGGACTCAACCAAGTGAAGAACCGTTCGACCAATACGGGATATTATTTAGCTAAATTCCTGGACAAAACACTGAACTTCGGACAGGCCAATGTGGGTACCGTTTTCCACTTATTCCCTATGATTCGCTTATCTGATATCCTACTTTCCTACGCAGAAGCCATGCATCACGCTTACGGCATGAATGCGGATCCAGAAGGCTATGGTTTGACAGCAATAGAAGCCGTACAAAAAATACGTACCAGAGCAGGATTCGGAACAAATGATAAATTTCTTAATGGGGTGACAGATAACAACTTTATGGAAAAAGTGAAGCAAGAACGCCGTATCGAACTCTGTTTTGAAGAACATCGTTACTTCGATTTGCGACGTTGGATGGATGGCAATCAACTTAGAGAACCTATTATCGGAATGAAAGTAGAAGAAAATGCTTCCGGGCTTCATTATACACGCATTACAGTAGATGAAGCACGCAATTTTAAAGATTACATGTATTATCATCCTATTCCTCTGAAAGTAATCAAGGAAAGCCCTTCCATCCAACAGAATCCAGGTTGGTAACGGGCATCAAAACTATTTAATAGATAGAAAACATGAAAAAGATAATAATATTATTCATATGCTTAACCAGCTCCATCTGGCATGTCTGTGCACAAACCAAAGTTAGCGGAATTGTTAAAGATGCCCAAGGAATGGAGATGATTGGCGCTACTGTCCTTCAGAAAGGGACTAATAATGGAATAGTGACTGGTTTGGATGGCAAATTTACTCTTACATTGTCCAACGAAGCAGAGCAAACACTTCTTATCTCAATGATCGGCTTTATAGAACAATCTATTGCCATAAAAAAGAATCATCCTTTTATCAATGTCACTTTGGAAGAAGACATTGCACAATTAGATGAAGTTGTTGTGGTGGGATATGGAACACAGAAAAAAGTATCTCTGACCGGTTCAATTTCTAATGTCGGAACTGAAGACTTGAAAAGCATGCCTGTATCAAGTGTCACAAACGCTTTAGGTGGCCGCATCCCGGGACTAGTAACCCGACAAGAGAGCGGACGTCCCGGCGGTGATCAGGCTACGATGTTTGTTCGTGGTCGTGCTTCATTGAACGACTCTAGCCCCTTAGTACTGATTGACGGAGTAGAACGACCTATGGCGCAAATCGACCCTGATGATATTGAAACTATCTCCGTGTTAAAGGATGCTTCTGCAACAGCCGTATACGGTGTACGAGGAGCCAATGGTGTGATATTGGTAACTACCCGGAGAGGTCGTGAAGGAGAAACTCAAATTTCTTTCTCATCTGAATTTGGTATTACTTCCTTCAATCGCATATCCCAAACCCTAAATTCAGAATCCGTTTCAAGATTCATGCGTGAGGGTGCTATCAATGATGGCTTTGACCCTTCCGATACCGGTAATACTCGCGGCCTTTTCCTGTCAGAATATGACAACTATCTATATCGTACCCAGAAAAGTCCGTTTACACACCCGGACAATGACTTTGTAGATATGTTTACGAAAAATGGTCTCCAACAGAAATACAATGTAAACCTATCGGGCGGAAATAAAACAGTACGTTACTTCGTCTCTGTGGGATACTTCACTCAAACCGGTATGTTTGAGACAGACGTAGACAAAATTAAAGAGCATGAGACAATACAAACTCTTTTAGAAGCCTCGCCCGATGTAGCAAAAGGCTTATACAAAGAAGGTTATAATTCGGAATATAAGTACAGTAGGCTCACCACTCGTTCGAATATCGATATCAACCTAACTGAAGATTTCAAGGTATCCGTGAATCTTGCTTATCGTTTCGGAAGTCAGAACCGCCCCTATGGCTATGATGCTGACGGACAGGAAGCACTGCGTCTGTTCGGCATGTTCTACCGCAATTCTCCTCAAGCATTCCCAATCTTAAATGCGAATGGAACTTATGCCGCCGCCGATGGTATATGGAGACAGAATCCACTCGTGACATTATGCTATTCAGGATTTTTTCTTAATTTCAATAACAAACTTGAGACAGATTTTGCTTTTAAATATAACCTAAGGAAACTGTTAAAAGGATTAAGTATAGACGGAAAATTCTCTTACGATGCAGGCTGGAGCAATAACCGAAGCATACAGCAGCGTCCCAATATCTATCAATATAATCCTGTAAACGGGACTTATAAACAAGGACTTGAAATGGTGTTGCCAACAAAAGCCACCAATAAAACGGCAGCTACACATCGGAAGTATGCTGAAGCGGCAGTTCGTTATAAGCAATCCTTCTCCGGACATAATATATCTGGACTGGTACTTTATAATATGAGTTACACTTCCACTCCCGGTGGACGCTATTCTTATGTACCTCATATCTATCAGGCTTTAGTAGGACGTGTTAACTATGATTATGAGAATCGCTATCTATTCGAAGTTAACGCAGGCTATAACGGCTCAAACCGTTTCGCGGAAGGACACCGTTATCAGCTCTTTCCTGCAGCATCAGTGGGATGGGTACTGACTAACGAACCTTTCTTTAAAGAAAACCCTATCTTAAGTTTTACTAAACTACGCTTCTCTTATGGTGAAGTTGGTAATGACAAGCTGGGAGGTTTCTCTTACTATTATCGTTCAGGATACGATGAAGGACTAGGCTACACTTTTGGAGAGACACATAACCCTGCGATTAAAGGTCTGATTCAAGGAAAAAGCGCCAATGAAAATATCACATGGGAAGTTGCACGGAAATATAACTTAGGACTTGAGACCAAATGGTTGAAAGATAAAATATCTGCCAGTATCGACTTTTTTAAAGAACGTCGTAGTAATATCCTATGTGAACCGGAAAGATATTCTCAAGCAGCCGGTTCAAACGGATTGGCTCCCATAAACTATGGTGTCGTAACAAATCAAGGATATGATTTGGAGATAGGCTATCAAGATCAAAAAGGAGATTTTGGATATTCTATAAAAGGGATTTATGGATATGCACACAATGAAATTGTAGAGAAAAGTGAATCTGTAAAGCCCTATGCCTATATGTCACAAACGGGAAATCCCATCGGGCAGTTTATCGGCTATATTTCCGACGGTTTCTTTAGCTCTTATGAAGATGTAGCAAGTTCTCCCGTTCAATTCGGACAAGTAAGCCGACCTGGAGATATTAAATATAAAGACTTGAATCATGATGGAGTGATCGATTCTAACGACCAAGCTCCTATCGGCTATAATCCGGTACCCGAAATGACTTTCTCTCTTGCTGCCGGTTTGAACTGGAAAGGAATTGATTTTAGTATATTGCTTCAGGGAGCTGCCCGTTCATCCATCTATCTGCAACAGGATATTGCATGGGATAATTTCTGGGGTAATTATTACGAAGAGCATATCGGAAGATGGACACCGGAAACAGCCGCAACAGCAACGTACCCACGTTTCACTAAAGCAGCTACTGCCGCGCATCCTAATTATTATAAATCTGACTATTGGTTGAAAGACTCCAAATACTTGCGTCTGAAAAACATTCAGTTAGGTTACACTATACCTCGCAAACTATTGAAAAAATTCGGAGTACGTTCACTTAGAGTATATGCGAATGCCTACAATCTCTTTACATGGGATAACGTAAAGAAGGTAGATCCTGAATCATCGAACAATAGTAATGGACAATTCTATCCACAACAAAAAGTAATAAATTTTGGTATCAACCTGAATTTCTAATGTTTGAAATGAATAATTTATGAGAAAACTATTTATATCCTTTGTAACGGCTGTCCTGCTTGCCAGTTGTAGTGCAGATAGCCTGATGAAAGAAACCGAACTGGATCTTACGGATACAGAGAAAGTTTATTCGGACATTACATTGACCCGCAAAGTTGCATACGACTTGTATGCACGTATGCGCATGGGGAGAGACCGCCTTGGCAGTTTTGGTTTTTTGGCAAACATTGGTGGTTCACCTTGTATGCTTGACAACGCAACAGACGATGGAGCCGGAAATACAACCCGTGCCGGAGGGGCAGTTATTCCCGAACTCGAGAAATTTATCAAAGGGGGAATTGATGCTTCCAAAGGTTTGATTGGCGGTGACCATCCATGGACATTTTACTATAAAGCCATCCGTTCTGCAAACACATTCCTGAACAACGTAGACCGTTCACCATTGGAGGATGCAGAGAAGATTTCCCTGAAAAACCAAGTACGCTTTCTGCGTGCATTGTATCACCACGAACTGTTTCGTTTCTACGGAGCATTAGTAATCGGAGACAAAGAACTCGATCCGTTACTTTATGACGAAATCAAACGTGAATCGTTAGAAACCACAGTCCGTTGGATTGCTAATGAATTCAAAGAACTTGCAGAGCCGGGAGTATTGCCCGACAAATACGATGCAGCAGATTACGGAAGAGCTACCCGGGGAGCAGCCCTAGGCTATCTGGCACGCACATTACTTTATGCAGCAAGTCCCTTACACAATGCGTCCGGAGTAACTTGGAGAGAAGCGGCTGATGCTGCCTACGATATGATTGAATATGCTGACAATGGAGATTTCTATCGTTTATATGAAGATCCGACCACTCCCGAAAAGAGCTACACACGATTATTCAATACCCGTGCCAATGGTGAGGTAATCATGGGATTTCTCCGTGCACCGGCAAATGACCTTTACGGAATGATGCCTGCCTTTGATCCCTGGAATGTAAATAAAGAGCTACTGACTTGTCCGAACCAATGGCTGGTAGACTGTTATGATATGCTCGACGGTTCACAGGCCATTCTCGGTTACGAATCAAATACGAAAGCTATTATTAACCCGAACTCCGGTTACAATGAAAATTCTCCTTATGCTAACAGGGATCCCCGTTTGGCACAGAGCATTCTATGTGATGGTGCTACCTGGCCTTTGGTCAACGGTAAGCCAGCTACAATAGACCTGTCAAAATCATATAGATGGGGAAGCGGATACTTCCTGACAAAGTTCCTGGATGACCGTATCGATCATCGAAAAGGTGGTACCACTTACATGGACTTTCCAATGATGAGATATGCAGAAATCCTGCTCGATTATGCAGAAGCCGAGAATGAGGCTGAAGATACGAATACAGCCAGAGAAAAAGCAATAGCCCAGCTTAACAGGATACGTCGTCGTGCCGGTATCACGACAGACTTACTGGCCGCAGATTATAATCAGGCAACCCTTCGGGAACGCATACGCAAAGAACGCCGTGTAGAACTTTGTTTTGAAGATCATCGATTCTTTGATATAAGAAGATGGCTGATAGCAAAAGATGTAATGAGATTACCGGCTGTCGGAATAAAGAAAATTAACGGTGAATATCAACGGGTAACTTTAGATACACGAAACTATAACGAGCGCATGAACTTGGCTCCAATACCACAGGATGAAGTTAATAACTGCCCGAATATCTACCAGAATCCAGGATACTAATCTAAATAGAATGTTTACTTAAAAAAAATAAAGTCATGAAAACAAATAGTATAATTGCATTAATTCTGTCAATCAGTTTATTTGGATTATTCGGTTGTGCAGATAAATATGAAGTTGATTATGAAGCACCTGTCAAAATCGAATTTGCGGGTGTCGATCAGAATAATAGAATATCATTAACGAAAGGGATTGCTGAATACACGGCAACCGTCAAAGTACAGGGAGAAATCATGAGTTTTGAAATTTATCAGGCAGACTCCAAAACCGGAATGCAGGGAAGTCTGATAGAAGAAACTGCCCAGTCATTTGCAGACGGAACGACTAATTACGAAACAACTTACAAGTTTACTTCTTTAAAAGAGAATGCCTGTATTACAGTAGTCGTTCTAGGTACCGACGGCCATACGTACCAACGTAACTTATTGGTAGAGATTACTCCTTCTGTTTTATTCTCCGATCCGGATTACGGAAAAGATGGAGAAATAGTAGAGACAGCTTCAGCTTATTATGGTTGTTATTATGCAACATGGCTTCTTGGACGCACCTATATGGCTGCTGATGCCATGAAATATACAAACGAAGTCGATTTCTCACTCGGAGATATTATCTTGCCTTCAGGAAGCGAAGCTGTACCAGCTCTTGTTTCACCTGCTAAAAGAAGTGATTATGGCTTGATGACAATTAATGGTTTACAACACACATTATTTGCTGAAACCTCTTTATCACAATCAGAATTTAATGCAATCTCCCAAGTAGATGCAACTCCGATAGAAAATCTGGCAGATCCAACCTCCGAAGTCTTAGCTATTCAGGCAGATAAAGTTTACCTGTTCAAAACTGCCAATGGAAAGAAAGGATTGATTTGCATACAAAAAATAACAGCAAAAACTGGTACTATCGAAGTCTCACCGGATAATTGGGTAGAAAACACTAAATACTCATGGGTACAATTACTGACTAAAACCGTGGCGAAGTAAAGCTCCCATTCAAGATACCTTCTCCAATGATCGTATCATAGAATAATTAGAAGAATAGAGAAGTTCTCGGTTTCTACGAGCTTCTCTATTCCTGTTTTCTCAATAGAAGAAAGAAGAAATCTATCATTCTACCATTTTTTTTCCTTTATTGATTAGTATTTTTCCTTCCTTCTCTGATATCTTCCCTACTTTTGCGAAAAGTCATCATGAAAAACTGAAGTTAATTAAATCACAATAATTATGAATCTGAAAAAACATTTACCCTGGCTGGGAGCCCTACTCCCCATTGCTAACACACAAGCAGAAACAAAACCTAATGTAGTAATTATCTATATCGATGATATGGGTATCGGTGACATAGGTTGTTATGGAGGCAAATTCGCTCCTACACCTAATATTGACAGGCTAGCACAAGACGGGTTATTATTCAACCAGTATTATTCTTCTGCGCCGGTTAGTTCTCCGTCTCGCTGTGGATTGACCACAGGTCTCTTTCCTCTTGAAGTGGGAATCAACACTTTCCTGAACGACAAAGCTGCTAATAAGAGATGCGAACAACGTAATTTCCTTGATGATAAGTTACCCTCCATGGCACGTGCTTTCCAAAATGCAGGTTACTCAACAGGACACATCGGAAAATGGCACATGGGAGGCGGACGCGACGTACATAACGCTCCTTCTATTAAGAATTACGGTTTTGACGAATACATATCAACCTACGAAAGCCCGGACCCGGAACCAGCAATCACTGCTACCAAATGGATCTGGTCGGATAAAGACAGCGTGAAACGCTGGAGACGAACGGAATACTTTGTAGATAAGAGCATTGAGTTTGTAAAAAAGCATAAAGGCGAACCTTTTTTCCTGAATCTATGGCCGGATGATATGCATACCCCTTGGGTACCGGAATTCAAACAAAAGGAAAGAAAAAGCTGGGAAACACAAGAAGCATTTGCTCCCGTCCTTGCTGAAATGGACAAACAGCTTGGACGTTTTATCAAAGCACTGGATGATATGGGGCTGGCGGAAAACACAATCATTATTTTCACTAGCGACAATGGCCCTGCACCCAGCTTTAAGTCTGTACGTTCCGCTTATTTGAGAGGAACTAAAAATAGTCTTTATGAAGGTGGTATTCGTATGCCTTTCATCATCAGATACCCCAAGAAAATTAAAGCCGGACAGGTAAATAACGAGTCTGTGTTATGTGCTGTAGATTTATATCCGACTCTCTGTTCAGTAGCCGGAATCAAAACAGAAAAAGGCTATAAAGGTGATGGGCAGAACTATGCAAAAGTTCTTCTCGGTAAATCGGAAGCTAAACGCAAGACTGATTTAATGTGGGACTTCGGACGAAACAAACATTTTGGCTTTCCAGGAAACCCTTATGACAGAAGCCCCCATTTAGCTATACGCAGTGGAAAATGGAAATTATTAGTAAACGGTGACGGAAGCGATGCGCAATTATATGATATGGAAAAGGATAAGTTCGAAAAGAATAATATCGCAAATGAGCATCCTGATTTGGTTGCCAAGTTGAGCAAGAAAGTATGTAAATGGTTTGAGGAAAACAAAGACAAAGGAAAAGAGTAATACAGTGAAAAACAAATTATAAACCAACATTAAACTTATGAATTCTAAATTTTTACTATTACCAACCGCCTTGATGGTTGCTGGACATTCTGCAGCAGAGGCCAAAGGAAAAAAGTCCGATCAAAGACCCAATATCCTGGTAATTCTTGCAGATGACCTAGGCTATTCTGACCTGGGATGCTACGGTAGTGAAATCCACACACCTAATCTGGACAAACTGGCAAAACAAGGAGTACGTTTCAATCATTTCTATAACACCAGCCGGAGTTGTCCGACGCGTGCTTCCCTGTTGACAGGACTTTATCAACATCAGGCAGGAATCGGACGTATGACCTTCGATGACCACCTGCCGGGTTACCGGGGAACACTCTCACGCAATGCCGTTACCATCGCAGAGGTATTGAAAGAATCAGGATATGCTACCAGCATGGTAGGTAAATGGCACATCGCAGAAACTCCACTACGCAAAGATCAACGCGAATGGCTCGCACATCACGTATATCACGAAACCTATTCTGATCTTTGTCATTATCCGGTAAATCGCGGATTTGATACCCACTATGGTACTATCTACGGAGTAGTAGACTATTTTGACCCATTCAGTCTGGTAGAAGGTGAAGTACCCGTGAAAGAAGTACCCGACGGATATTACATCACACAGGCGCTTTCAGACCGTGCAGTGAAAGAAGTGAAAGAGTATGCCAAAGACGATAAACCATTCTTTATGTACCTGGCTTACACAGCACCACACTGGCCATTGCATGCACTGCCGGAAGATATTGAAAAATATAAGGATACCTATAAAGTTGGCTGGGAAGCTATCCGTAACGCCCGTTACGAACGTCAGAAACAGCTTGGTATATTCCCTAACATGGATAATTTCCTGTCTGATAGACAGTTCAAAGATAAATGGGAAGATAACCCACATGCTGAATGGGATGCTCGTGCCATGGCTGTTCATGCTGCCATGATCGACCGTATGGACCAGGGAATAGGACAAGTAATCGATGCTTTGGAAAAGACAGGACAACTTGAAAATACACTGATTTTATTCCTTTCCGACAATGGATGCAGCAATGAAGATTGTCAGAACTACTCTCCCGGAGAAAATGACCGTCCTGATATGACACGTAAAGGGGAGAAAATGGTTTATCCTCATAACAAAGAAGTGCTGCCTGGCCCAGAAACCACATACGCTTCACTGGGAGCACGCTGGGCAAACGTAGCCAATACACCGTTCCGTTTCTGGAAAGCCAAATCTTATGAAGGAGGTATCTGTACTCCGATGATTGCCCACTGGCCGAAAGGTATCAAGAAGAATGTCGGCAAAACGACTCCCGAAATCGGACATGTGATGGACATCATGGCTACTTGTATCGATATGGCAGGCGCCACTTATCCTACCAAATATAAAGGAAACGACATCATCCCATTGGAAGGTAAGAGCTTGGTTCCTATCTTCAAGACCGGACATCGTGAAGGACATGACTATCTTGGATTCGAACATTACAATGAACGTGCATTCCTCTCTAATGACGGTTGGAAACTGGTTCGTCCGGGAGAAAAAGCTAAATGGGAATTATACAACCTGAATGAAGACCGAAGCGAAATGCATAATCTGGCAGCACAATACCCTGAAAAAGTAGCTGAAATGACAAAGGCTTACGAAGCATGGGCTAAACGTTGCATGGTAGAACCTTACCCGGGACAGAAAAAGAAATAAAGCCTACTCAATTAATTATTTTATATTTGACTCCTGTCGGAAAATATCCAATGATATTGCACGACAGGAGTTTTTTTATATGCTTTTATCCCTTCTTTATCAAGCCTCACCTGAAATCGGAGGCTGACCTGTATATTCCTTAGGCAGTACACCATATTGCGCTTTAAAACATTTCGCAAAATAAGAAGAAGAAGTAAATCCTACCTGCACTGCCACTTCTGAAATACGGGTACCGCCCATTATCAGTTCAGCAGCTCTATTCATACGAAGTGTCTTCAAATAATCATTAGGCGACATTCCGGACAAAGCCTTTATCTTCCGATAAAAATTAGAACGGCTCATATTCATCTGTTCAGACAGGGTATCTATCGAGAAGTTCTCATCCGCCAACTGTTCGGCTATTACTCCCTGTATCTTCGCTATAAATTCACAGTCTTTTTGAGACATCGCAAAATCCGTTGTCGAAACAGCAACCGTATCTCCTGCCAAGCTCACCATCAATTTATGGAAAGACTGCCTCAACTTCAACAGATTCTCGATCTGCATATGGAGCTGTTTAACAGAGAATGGTTTCTCAACATATACATCCGCTCCACATTCAAGTCCTTCGACTTTAGACTCCAAAGTGGTTTTCGCCGTCAACAAAATAACCGGAATATGTGAATAAGAGATTTCAGACTTCACCTTGCTGCAAAGTTCCAGCCCATCCATCTCCGGCATCATTACGTCACTCACTATCACATCCACATTTTCCTTCGCAAGCACTTCAAGTGCTTCACGACCGTTGGAAGCCCTCAACACACGGAACCACTCTGCCAATGACTCACGAGTCAGATTCAGCAAATCAACATTATCCTCAACCAACAGAACTGTGAACTTCTTTCCAGCATACTCCGAAGAAATCGTTTCAGAAGCATCCGCATGCTCCGGGGATATTTCTACAATATCACCCGTTTTTTCCGTCTCCCACTCTTTGAACGGAAGAGACAGTATAAACGAAGAACCACCTCCAACATTATCTTCCAGACGCAAATCTCCCTGATGAGCTTCTGCCAAAGATTTCGCAAAAGCCAATCCGATGCCAGTGCCTACTGCTGTGGCCACCTTATCGTCAGGCAGTTGATAGAAAGCCTCAAATATCTTTTGTTTCTGTTCATTTGGTATTCCGGGACCATCATCGTTCACTTGTATCTCATATCCCCCATCAGTGACAAGCAGCTTCAAGTCAATACGCGCATGCGCATATTTGATGGCATTTCCCATCAAATTGACAAGAATCTTACTTAATTTGTCCCTATCCACCGTAGACACCAGCTCTTGTTCGGGCATGATCAGTTGCAAATCAATTCCTTTTAATTCAGCAGGGCTTGTAAACTGATTATAAACGTCACTGACAAGTTCTTTAATATCACTCTTTTTCAGATTCAGATGTAGCGTACCACTCTCCATTTTCTGAAAATCAAGCAATTCATTAGTAATCCCCAACAGATAATTTACATTCTTATCTATCACAGACAAATACTTGAGATCTTTTCCTTCACGTTCTTTCTCCAATAATTTTTCCAAAGGAAGCCGTATCAGACTAAGCGGAGTACGTATTTCATGCACCAGATTGATGAAAAAGCTAATCTTCGACTTGTAAACTTCCTGTTCCTTGGTAATCTGATATTTTTCCATCCGCCGCTTATATTTGCGTTTAACACGGAGATTCCATCGCCAAGCCATCCAACCGATCCATCCCAACAGCATGAGCACATAAACGAAGTAAGCAAAGGTACTACGCCACCAGGGAGGAGTAATCACCACCTTTAAAGTGATAGTATTCTCGTTCCACTGACGATCATTATTAGAGCCTCTGACTTCGAACAAATACTCACCGGGAGGTAAATTGGTGTAAGAAGCCATATTATTATCAGTATTCAGAATCCACTCCTTGTCCACTCCCCGAAGTATGTAAGAATACCGATTCTTCCCCGGATCTTCAAAACTAAGAGCGACAAAACGAATAGAGAAGCTGTTGTTTTCGTAAGATAAAGTCACCTTATCAGCCATATAAAGCGGTTTATCCAACTGAAGCAATTTCTTCACCTCCTGCTCGTCGGTTTGATAAGGCAACCGGATATCGGTCACATAAACCGGAGGAATATATTTGTTATCTACAAACTGTTCCGGCT
>CAUHML010000068.1 GCA_959606905.1 uncultured Bacteroides sp.
AGTGCTGAACACTTTGTTTTAGCTATAGAAAACAAAGTGTTTTTCTATTTGAAACAAACTGTTCTTTTAAGGGAAACGAAGTGTTCTCTTTAATGAAACACACTGTTCGGTTAAGGGAAACACTTTGTTCTGTTTGGTAAAACTTCTTTTATTTACTTATTTGCTTTTAAATTAGAATAATTTTAGTATGTTTGCCACATTATTTATGAAAAACATGACTTTTGTATGAAAAAACAAGACTTCCTCTTTATTTTTGTTCTGGTGATAATATTCCTGCCATTCTTTGTGAGTGAACCCGTTTACGATTGGTATAAGTCTTTCAACGCTACACATGGAATGGTAATGAGTTTCATTAAATTTGGAATTCTTGCTACACTGGGTGAGATGCTGGGACTTCGTATCAGTGCCGGAGTCTATAACCGAAAAGGATTTGGCGTACTGCCGCGTGCCGTAGTGTGGGGACTGCTGGGAATGGGTATCAATGCGGCCATGATAATCTTCTCGAAGGGTGTACCGCAATTCATGGAATATATGGGAATGGCAAATGCCGCCGCCATTATAAACGGAGAATTCTGCCTGGACAAATTATGGATAGCCCTCGCCATTTCAGTTGCTATGAATACCATTTTCGCTCCGGTATTCATGACATTCCATAAGATTACGGATACGCATATCCTGGATTGTGGCGGTTCGCCTCGCAGCCTCCTCACTCCTATCCCGATGACCCGCATCATTACGCATCTGAATTGGGATGCACAATGGAATTTTGTCTTCAAGAAAACAATTCCTTTCTTCTGGTATCCGGCACACACCATCACATTCCTCCTGCCGGGAGAAATGCGGGTGCTGTTTGCAGCGATATTGGGTGTGGTGCTCGGGGTATTGCTGGCTATTGCGGCTCGGATGAAATAATCCGGCCTATATATTCTCGAATGATTTCAAGCAAGTCTTGCGGATAAGGTATAAAGAACTTCTCTATCATTTTCGGATACTGAGGTACAAAGGGTTTGGGTATCATTGTGACAAGGGCATCCAATTCTGCCTTCCGTTGCTCTTCAGTCTCTGAGACGGCGTAGCGGATAGTCCACCAGAACAAGAAAGTCTGGTTAAGATACCCTTTGGGGGTGATGACTTGCAGTTGCTTGTAGCGCTCGGACTGTAACATGATTTTAATTCTTTTCTCCTGTTCTTTCTCACTGATGGAACATAGAATGTCATACCATTCATCAAACTCCTGACGCAAGCAGGCGACAAATGCCCATTCGGCAATTCTATATTTGGCAAATTCTGGAATCTTCTTTAGAAGTACGAAGATATGTCCTATATTCAATTCGCCTTTATATAAACCTTTGACTTTTGTATAGTCTTCAATGGAAGTGATTGTGTGTAAAAGGGAGTAATATATTTCCGGACTCATCGGCACATGGTGTTCATCGATGAATTTCAGAGTATTCTGAAGCACCAGTTTTTTGTTTGTTCTGTTGTTGGCCATGCGGCTGATGACATTGTTCCAGTAGATTTGTGTGCGTGCAATGGAAATATGTAAATCATCTTCCATCTCTTTTATACGGCTTTCGGCTTCTTCGAAGGTCATGCCGCGTTCCCGCATTTGATAGCATATGTCCTTCATAATTGGATAATGTTCGACAAATAGGTAGGGGTTGGGAATGACGGCTCCTACCTTTTTCAACATACAATATGAATCGTAATTGATAAAAACCTTTTTACTGATTGCTTGCTCTTGCAGCCGTTGGGCGTTTTCCTTATCATTCTGACGGAGCAATGCCTTCATGCAACAGAAGATAATTCCTCCATCATATACGCCCACGTCCAGCAGACAATACACATATTCCAGAATAGTGCTTTCTTTAATTTTCCACCCTTCCGATGTATAAATGGGAAAAGGCTGCGGAACGTTGTCTTGTGCTCTTCCGGCATAGTATCGCTGGATAAGCATTTGCTTCAATATATCCTTTGGCGCATCCAGGCTTTTCATTATTTCCTCATTTATAATCAGTTGTATTTCTTCCGGAGGAAGTGAACCTTGGGTGTGGTTGGTCAGGTGATAGAGTAAATGTTTATGTGTATAACTGTTCTGTTGTACGGTGTATTTTTCGGACATCCGCTTTATCATGTCCACTTTTTGTTCATAATAGGGATATATGAACCGGTTATTGATAATGATATTCAAGATATTGGCATCAGGATGATTGAGCAGTGACTTGTCCAGCCGGTTCTCGAAGAAATCCCTTGCGACTCCTCCTTCTTCCGGAGTCTTTACCTTATTGAACATTTCGGAGACAACGTAGGGCGAATGATTCAAAATCTGTTGTTCTTCCGGAGTAATACAATCGGGAGTTTCTCCGAACAGTGCCTGATACGCCTCTTCATAATTTGATATTTTCAGAATGAATTGTACGATTGTTCTTATATTTCGAGATTCATCGCCGTTTTGGGGACGATGTCTCTTCATATGTGCCTTGATTTCCTTTAGGGTCATGCGTTGGTATAGGATACCTTGTGTGTGCTGGCTCGGGTAATCCAGTAAAGACTGGTCTGCTTCCAGTAAATGGTATTTATGGAACAGTTCCTCGCATTCCTTAATCCCGCTATAAGTGGAGGTCGTATCCAATAAGTCGTTCAGGTAGATTTCACCCACTTTCAGTTTGGTCTTGTTTTCTTCTTCTTGCTGCTCCAACCTTTCCATAAAAGTGTTGAAGATTCCTTTGGCTTGCTCAAAATTTTTAGCCTTTTGGAGCATAAAGTTCAATGAGTAGCCATCACAGTTATTCCCCATACGGTTCCATAAATCATAGGCATAAGAGGACGGTATGTTTTCGAGTGCTCCATTCAACACTTCGGTCTTGTTCAGGAACATACTGGTATCCTCTTTTTTGTCGACAGACAGTTCTGTCAGTTCGTTGAAGAATGCAACCAGCTTTTCCGGCTGGCTGAATCTTTTGAAAACTTCCAGCCAGGTGTAGGGAGCAATAAAGTTGAAGAAAAAGACTGCATCGTCGTGGGGAACTACCCCTTTATCATTCTTCTGCAAGAAGTTCTTGATGTCGTGTATGTCAGCCAGAGTCTGTGCTTTATGCATAAGCTGCCTGGCGAAATTACGTATTCTTTTCTCTTTCAGTTCTGTCAGATAAGTCTCATTGTTGCTTTCCTGCCCATGGGTGCTCTCTGCAGAATCAGAGAAGAAATCATCTATGTCGTCATCATCGGCACTTGGGGAAGCTTCGTATATAAAGGAAGCGTTGAGGTATATTTCTTTGGCTTCGTCCATGTCGAGGAACCGTACCAATTCTGTCTGAAATTCAATATACGAGTTTTCTATATACTTGTCTTGCATTTGCCCTTGTTCATTGAGCAAATCCTTGTGTACAATGTCCTTATCTTGTTGTGTCTGCAGTCTGGGCAAAAGCCACCGCAGCACATTCAGCTCTCTCCTATTATATTTTTTTGTTAATTTCCAAATATGGATGGCCTCTGCATTGGTAGGAGCAAAATTGGCTATATTGCCAATATAGGCGTCCACCCAATCAATGGAAACGCCTTCCGGGTTTGTTCCCAGTTCCTTACTTGTATATAGCGTTTGTTCGTTTTTATAAATGCGGCTTACAACATCATTGATGATATACTGTTGGAGTTCGGGGGCATTTACCGAACAGTTTTTCACCCGATGCAGGATCTTGGTTGTATTTTTGAAAAAGTTCGGTCTGTCTTTGTAGTAGATATAGCGGAATATGCCCTTTATGGCTTTCTTTTCAGTAGCCAGTAGGTCATCGGACGGTTCACTGCTATAGTACTGGAAAACCTGGGTTACTATGATGTCTTCAACTTCAAATGTGTCCTTTTCAATGTCCTGATAATAAATCAAATCATCTACTTTGCCTGCCAATTCACAGATGGTGCTTCTGTCGGCCTTTTCGTAACTGTTCTCATAGGTGAATTTGAGGAAATCGAGCAATAGGTCTATTTTATTGCGGCTTCTCTTTTTCCACATCCACAAACATTTTATGGCGTGGCAGAGTTGTCGAAGCATGGATTTCTGCAGGTTGCTTAAATTACTGTTCTGGAACTGGTTGTTATATCTGGTCTTGATTCTGTCTATGTCGAAAAACAAGGAACCGATAGTCATGCCGGCTTCGGGTCGGAGTTTAAGATAGCCGTATGTCCTGAGCTCGCGGGCATATTCATTTATTTTCTTGAAGGATAAAGGTTTGATGCCCACTTCGACTATGGCCGGAGGAACCATTTCATTGAAAGTAAGCATGGATTTCACTTCCTTGAAGCTATAGCTTGTAGTGGCAATAACCTTGAAGTCCGGATTGCCGATGTGAAGGATTTCCGACAACTTGCGAAGTAATTCTCTGTCAATGGGTATCGGCTTTTCATTCTCTTCTTTCCAAAACAACAGCTGCAAATCGTCCAGTAGAAGAATCTTTTTGCCATGCTGGAATTGGGATACAGAAAGCCGTTCTAACTGTTCTTTGGTCGTATCGGCATTCAAAATGACCACATAATATTCCTGAGGGAGCTTTTTCAGCATTCGGCAAACGGCAATAGTCTTTCCCGAAGTGGATTGACCGGTGACGATGATTGTCTTGTTTGTACTGTCAAACTCCTCTTTAAGTTTGTTGTCTACTTCCGGACGGATAAAATAGTAGTCCAGGTTGCCTCTGCGACGGTTGGCTTGGCTGTTGGGAATAATTTTATCATACTCCATCTTATGGCAAGAGATTGCGCAAAAGGGATTATTGAGAAAACTTTCACGATCCTTGACCAACGCGTCCCTTAGCTGCTCCAGCGTATTGCACTGCTTCTCATACCGCTCGATAACGGTATCGTCGTCCAGGTGCTTTTGCATGTATTCCGCATAGAAGTCTTTCCATAAAGTAGTGTTTGTCCAGTCTTCCTGGGTGTATTCCAATGTCGGATTCTGATAGAAATAGATATGTTTGTTGGATGCATTTTCGATGGCAACATTAAACTCTCCGATGGTCTTGGAGCGTATCCAGTTTCCGGCGAAGAAGATGATGACGTCACATTGCCTTATCTCTGAATTTATGATTTCCTGCGTATCGCCTTTAGCTAAATCGTTGTCTCCATTTTTTTCGTGCCGGTGCACTACAATATTGAGTTCGCTGTTGTTTCTTTCCGTCAGGACTTTTTCCATTAAATCCCTTTCTTTCTGAAAACTCAGCGAAGAGGCTATAAATACATGGTATGTTTTCATAATATAGTGTTGGTTACTTTCCATGTGTTGTTGTTTATGACTAACGGAATGCCGGCTGTGATACATCTGTCATACGCTTTTGAGCTTTCCTTCAATTCATCATACGGACGTATATCGGGATGCACAAAGCGTTTCTTTTTGAAGATATCTCCCATTTCCTTGCTGCCATAGATTAACTCTTCTTCTTCGGCGGTGGGTTTACGGAAGCCAAGCAGCAGCTTCTCCATGTTCCAACGGTTATGTTCGACTTCGGCAAGCAATGTTATCTGGTCGTTGTCCAGTTTCACGTAACCATCCGTAATGCCTATGGAGCGTAGCTTGGGACCAATGGAATATGCACTGTACAAGTTGGACCACTGAAGGGATACGGACAGTTTGTTCCATGAGTCTTTCAGCTCATTGTCAGGTGGGCATGATTGAGGCACATTTCCATATCTATTCTTGAAATCGTATATATAATTGATGATTTGTCCCTCCCTCCGGCTTTTTTTGTCCAGGTCGTAACAGTTGTCCAGCATTCCAAAAGGAAAAACATGGGAATATTTATGAATCGCTTCATCTTTCTTTCTACTGTTAAGCATATTGAGCAGTGCACTGGAGGTTTCCTGACGGACAAAAACTGGGATATTTTCATCATATACATCGTCCGGCAGATATAATCCCATTGCCATGCTTTGAGGAGGATAATTGAGGCAGACGGCAATCGTCAATACCTGGCCTGAGTCATGTACCCATTCTTTAATCAGATTCTGGATGGCAGGAGTTTCCGCACGGCCTTTGATAAAATCGAATTCCACATCCAGAAAGTCTGCATCTTTTCCTTTAAAACGGGTGGGAAGGACAAATCTCTCGTGCCTTTCGTCCTTGCTCATGTCGTAATAATGGGTAGACGATATCTCGAAATAATGGCGGTATCGTCCACAAAAGAAATTCATTTCCCGGTCGGCATTTTCATCAATGAAGGTAATGACACTTTTTATGTTCTTGTCCCGGCAGAAGTTTGGAAAATGCAACAGATGGGCAGCTTCCACTCCTATTGCCACTCCCATACGGCTCATACCGATGATAACAAGATGAACATGTTTTTCGCTTTCATAGGTTATTGCCTCACGGTCGAGAGGAGGATATTCAATGCAGTTCTCCCCTTTTCCATATTGCCGGCTTACCAATATCTTTTTGGCCCAGCCCTCGTAGAAGTTAAAGGGATGGAATTCTATATATTTTCTCCATTCGGCAGACAAATCGGTCAGTTGGAAAGCGGCAAAAGTAGTCTGATATTCGAAAAGGACGGTGAATGGTATGAGGGAACATTTATTGCATCGTTTATGAATGTCAACTATCTTTTTCAGGCAGTCTATGTTCAGTGAGTCATGGTCATGTTCGTCTCTCTCTCCGATAAGGAATACTTCGCGCGCTTTGGTAGTATAGAGTTTTTCCAACTCCTCGATAGAGTCGCGCCGGGCACGCAGCACCACAATTCTTTTTTCGTTTTTGGCATCCAGTTCCGTATGGATTTTGCTACGGATTTCTTGTGCCGGTTGGGTACTCTGAATCAGAATATGGCAATTTCCATAATGTGTGTCATCGCAAATCTGCTGGATAAGAGTGGGGACCATGTTGTCAAAACCGATAATGACGATGTGGTTTTGCAAAGGGTAAACGATATCGCCTTCACGATATCGCTCAACTCTGCGTTCCAGCATATTGGAGATTACGGATATCAATAATCCGCAGAACAAAATTAATCCCAGCACTACGACCAATAGAGAGAACCAACGCAGATAAGGTGGTACTTCCACAATATTCCCCGGATCAATGAACAGACAAATCAACTGAAGCAAACGCCCCATAGGTACGTCTTTATCAATACCGGTCCATTCTTCAAGAGACGGCTCAGGAAAGATAAATGCAAAACTTACCAGATATATCAATAAGAAAACAGTTACTATGACTCCGAAAAGCCAAGCAAGCTGCCTCCATCCTTTTCCGGAAAAAGAGCGGTCAAAATGAAGGGCAAAAAGTCTTGTTAGCAGATTCATATTTGTTTTGTCATTAGGCAGTTTCCTTTTTTTCAGTTTCTTGTTTCAATTCTTTTCTGATATTCTCTTTCAGTTTATTGATTTCTTTCTCATCGTTATTGATAATCTCCCGTTTTTCTTTTTCCTGGTACAAGGATGCAAGAATGTTTCTTTCTTGTTCCAGATTCAGTGAGAATACATCTATTAATCTCTTGATACATAGAAAAAAACAGATGCATACGCTAAGGGAAATGATGGCATGGAGTGTCATCAGGTAGGTCATTCCACGCGATGGAAAGAATTGAATAAGGTTTTGGAATGTAGTGCATGTCACAATCAATGCTGCAACCAGAAAGAGAATGATAAAGGCAGGAATCACGAATTTCCACCAGTGCCGGATAGGATAATACTTGTTCTCACTCGTCCTCATAGTACTATAATAGATATTGGATTATTATTTCTTCTGTATGTCGAATCCCAGTTTCATAATCAGTTTCAGTGTCTGTATGGCTGTTTGCCGGTCGTATTCTCGTTCTGAGTCCGGTAACTCTTCGTATGGTACAAGTCCGGGATGTGTCTTTAATTCATCATTGCGTGTCTCTCCGTATTTCCATCCTTCTTTCACTCTTCCCAAAGCCCATACTTCATGCACATTGCGTGCCATGGCTTCTGTGAGTTCTGTCAAATTATCCGGTAAAGTGATATTTTCTGTGTTCAAAGGGGACGGTGTGTATGTTTTCATTTTCTGTTATTTAAAATGTGGAAGTAAAAAGTTTATTGGTAGCAATATTAGGCATTTCGGACGACAGAAACAAAAAAAAGGAAAGCTATTTCCAAAAAAACATGCAGATTACAATGGAAAAAACATTGCAACCTGCATATAAATCGGGAGAAGCGTGAATTATAAGTTAGCTTCCGTCACTACCTGCCCGTCAAACAGATTGATGATACGTCCGGCAAATCCGGCATCATGTTGTGAGTGTGTCACCATGACAATCGTAGTGCCTTCCTTATTCAGTTCATTCAGTAGTTCCATTACCTCTTTTCCGTTCTTTGAATCGAGGTTACCGGTAGGCTCATCGGCAAGTATCAGTTTAGGGTTTGATACGACTGCACGGGCGATTGCCACGCGTTGCTGTTGTCCGCCGGACAATTGTTGCGGGAAGTGCTTGCTGCGGTGCATGATTGCCATACGCTCCATAGCGGTTTCCACCCGGCGCTTGCGTTCGGTGGCAGGAATGCCCATGTAGAGTAGCGGCAGTTCGATGTTTTCGTATACATTCAGCTCATCAATCAGGTTGAAACTTTGGAATACAAAGCCGATGACTCCTTTACGCAAGTTGGTACGTTGGGCTTCTGTATATTTGGATACTTCCGTCCCATTCAAGTAATATTCTCCGGATGTAGGATTGTCCAACAGACCGAGGATATTCAGTAAAGTGGATTTTCCGCAGCCTGAAGGTCCCATGATAGCAACAAACTCCCCTTCTTTCACTTCAATGTTTACGTCGTTCAAAGCCAGAGTCTGTACTTCCTCGGTCTTGAAAATCTTCTGTAAGTTTACTGTCTTAATCATAATGCTTTGTTTTTATGGGTTATAAATATATTATTTCTTACTCGGATTTGATGCAGTCAATCGGATTTGTTTTGTTCAGCAAATAACTTTGCAGACACACTGTGACGGCAGATATTATCCAGACAATACATAGTGGCAATAGAAAGTCCATAACGGTGAAGGGGGCTTTATAGGCAAACTGTTCATGCCAATGGTGCATGAGCCAATAAACAATGGGGACAGCTAGAATATATGCAAGCAGAATTTGCAGGCAGAATGGTTTATTCAGCAACAGCACGATTTGTCGGGATGTTGCTCCATGAATCTTGCGAATGCTGATTTCGCGGATACGCTGGCGAGTGGCATACCATGAAATGCCGAATAAGCCGAAGCAGGTCAATATCAAGCCAATCAGAGAATAGGCGATAAGGAGTTTGGAGAGAGACAAGACTTTACCATTGCGTTTCATAAAGTCTTGGTGCATGTCTGTGTATTGAAATATCTCCCCTTCATT
This sequence comes from uncultured Bacteroides sp., assembly GCA_959606905.1. The sequence goes on from CAUHML010000068.1 coordinate 9,330, forward strand.
CATCTTTTCCCATATTTGGGCTATTTGATGTAGTGTTTCTTGTTTATTGCTTTCAATCAGCTTAATCTGCAGATAGTTGGCACCCGACATTCTCTCTGTAGGTGGAAGGTAAAGTATGACCGGGGTAATTTCATTTTCCAATGAACTGAACGGGAAGTCCTCTAATACACCGCCGATGATGTATAAAGAATCGGCAGACTGGTCAAATTCTTTCAAAGGTTTTCCAATGGCATTTATTCCTGCTGGAATCAGCATTCTGACATAGCTTTCGTTGACCAGTGCAGGATAGGCATATTGTTTTTGCAGTTGTTCGGGAGCGTTGCCGGACAAGAGTTTGAACCCCATCGTTTTTACCAGATTGGCATCACTATACAGCATTAATAGGTAGGAACTTTTTTCCGTACCGTCGGCTTGTTTGATGGATAGCTCACGTATCCATGAATTCAATATGGAGCCTTGTGACAGGGCGATGGACTCTATTCCTTGTACATGTTTCTCCAGTTCTTCTTTAAGTATTGTAGCCGGTGCGGCATTGAAATCTCCTATTTCAATCCGATTTTCGTAACAGTAGGCCCGTTCCTCGATGAGATTGATTTGTTCATTGGCAACGAGAGTAGCGAATATCAGCCCTATAGAAATGGAAAACTGAAGAATGACCAGCAAAGCTATGAAACGTTGTTTCTTTTTACCTCCGTAAAGCGTCTTGTATTCGCTGAATGAGAGTTGTGAAAGTCTATGGCTGATATACCAGGCAGGGACAATGGACATAACTAGTACAAAGAGCACTAACAAGGGTAGCATCTGTAGGCTGAAAAAGAAATGTACGTTTAAATGGGATGCAAATAATCCATTGAAAAAAGACAGACAGTCGTTGATGATGAGTAAAGATAATCCGAATGCCAGCAGCACAGTGAGGAATGCATCACCAAACAGTTGGATGCGGATATCCTTCAGGCTGCTTCCCATCAGTTTCTCCACATGTATCATTTTGAGCTGTTGCAATACACGGCTCAGGCTCATGTTGGTATAGTTGCAGCAGGCTATGATAAGTACCAACAAGGCGGCAGCAAGGCTGATATACAATAATTGCACATTACTTTGATTGATATACGGCAGAGGTTGTTGTGTATCGTAGTCCGGTGTAGTAAAGTAGATGTCGGACAGAGGGTCGACGTAATATTGTGTCTTTTCCGGAATCAAAGTGGGAATTTTGTCGTGGTTGATTTTTTCGGTAAACTGTTGGGCATCGGTATTTGGAATTAGTTTCAGAAATGTCATTCCACCCCAAAAGTCTTTGTTATTCCCGGTAATCATGTCGAATTGGAGCAATGATTGTGACCGTGACTTTAATATGGCTGCCACTTCATAACTTTGGGTATCAGTCATGGTTTTTATTTCCAGCAATTCTCCTAATGGATTTTTATCTCCAAACAGTTTATGTGCAAAAGCTTCACTGAGCGCTACTTTGCCCGGTTGTTCCAATACTTGCTTTAAACTACCGGTAATGGGATGATAGTGGAAGAAATGTTGCAAAGTAGTATCGGCAGATATAAAGGTTATATCGTGGTAAATCTCCCCTCCATATTTACAATATTGTGGAACCAGAGAATTGATACGCAGGTAGTCTTCCACTTCTGCATATTTTTCTTTCAGCATAGGGGGAATATTGGCATCAGCATAGGCCACCTTGCTTCCGTCCTGCATCGGATTATCCTGACGCAGACAGAAAATACGGTTCTTGTCCCGATTGCCACTCTCTATATTATAATCATGTACAAAATAGGTGAACAGCAAGTTTGTACATGCTAACCCTATAGCCAGACTGACTATAGAAATGAAGAAGAAAACTTTGTTTCTCCACCAACCGCGGGTAATTATTTTTAGGATTGCAAGTATGGTCATAATTGGGGGATAAATATAATATATTCTTTTATTCGTTTTTAATGACTTCTGCCGGATTTGTCCTTGCTATTTTCAGAATACGGAAAATAATAGTCAGAGTAGTAATGACAGCTACGATTATGAAGATTGAAATCCAAAATAGCGGGCCGTCATTAAAGAATACGATATACATGTTTTTCCATAACTGCAGTATGGCATAACATAAAGGAAATGCTATCGCTGCCGAGAGTACAAGCTGATAAATATATGTACGGGCAAACAATATGATAATCTGTTTCAATCCCGCACCATTTACTTTACGGATTGCCACTTCCTTTTGTCTGCGTTCCGTATCCAGTGTGATTGCCGAATAGACGCCTAATAAAGTGATTATAAGGCTGACAAATGAGAAGAATAAGATTATCCCTTTCATGTTGTTCTCGATGGCTTGCGCTTGGTGAATGTCTTCCTGCAAGGTCGAAATGTGTAATTGTATACTCGGTGGAAGATTCTCTTCCAGCATTTTCTTAACGAAAGCCTCTACTTCTTCTGCTTTTCCGGGTACACACTTCAAATAGCAATGACCTACATAATATTTGAAATCACAAGGCAGAAAGACGAAGCCCTGGCTCTGATTGTAAGTGTCGGCTACAAAATCGGAGCAAATGCCGCATACCGTGTAGCTGTCTTGGTAATTGTACAAGGTGGTTCCCAGTAAATCCTTCTTCATACGTTCTGCCAATTTACGGTCTGCTACCATGTCACTATTTGTCTTCAGGGCATGCCCGGAAAGAATAGGGATATTCATAAACTCGAAAAAGTTATTAGGAACATTCATTATATTGACTTCAAGGCTACTTTCCCGGTTATCTTTTTCTGTCTGCATGCTTGTTCCCGAAATACCTTTCAGATAATTAATATCTGTCAGCATTTTATCTTTTATATCCGGATGTTGACTGATGCGCTCTATGAGAGCAAGCTTTTCGTCATTTTTCATAAAACGGTAATCCATAGGAATACTGATGATTTCGGACTTTTCTTTTTCTGTCAGTGTGTTGAACAGTGTGGAACCGGTCTTGTTAGCCTGCAAATATAAAGCGACTGTAAAGACTATGAATAACCAACAGATGAAAAATTGGATACCCAAAAGACAATTTCGTATCTTCTGTTTGTGGCGTTTGGATTTGTTCTTGTAAATACTTGACTGGATGGAGGCATGCTTCATCCTCCATACGGTAAACAAGCAGAGTAATAAGCATAGTAAAATAACGCCTGCCATATATTCTATTGTCTGTATCAATAATAGGTCCCGTTCAATGACTAATGTGAAATCAAATAAAGAGAATGAAAGGTAAGGGGTAAATATTTCTATCAGACAGAAAGTCAATAAGAAGGCTATGAACGAAATGATAATGGCTTGGGTAAAAAGTAACCAAAATAGTTTGTTGCCATTACTTCCATTCACTTTACGAATGCCGAACTCGTGCGAACGGTTCAGATAACTCCCCGTCAAAAAATGAAAAAAGTTGAGTAGACCAGTCAGTAGAATCAAAAGGCCGACAATGAATGTGATTCCGGCAAAGTAAGGGGCAACGGATTTCTCCCGAAAAAGTTTTCCGAAATTCGAGGCTGATACGGTATTTTTCTCATTGAATATTGTGTGCTTCAAGTCCATTGCACGGAAACTTGCTTCAAGTTGCGCGGATGTTTTGCCCGGACGAAGAAGAGCAAAAGTAAGTCCACCGGTCATACTGTCTCGTCCATCGAATTGTATAAGTCCTTCGCTGTCGTTCAAGATTAACATATCAATCTTTTGGAGAAAGCTAAGGCTGGTATTCAATGGAATATCTTCTATTATCGCTTGTATGGTATAGATGGTACCTCCTGTTCGTGGTGTGGTATCAGGTGAAGAGAAAAGCCGTTGTGCTAAGGTCATTCGCTTTCCTATCGGATTCTCTCCGAGACCAAATATTTTGTGTGCCAGAGAGCGTGTCAGTATCACGGCATTGGGAGTTTGCGATGCTACAGTCCATGAACCTTGTAATACTTCCGGGGTGAACACGCTATGGTAGGCTGTATCTACTTCCATAGCATATAAATCTTCGTAAGGCAGTTCTTCCTTGTCGATAGTTTCCACATTGTAGCTACGTGGGCGGGGATAGGCAACAAAAGTAAATGCTTCTACTTCTTGGAATTGCAATTGGCGCAGACTCTCAAACAACGTAGCGGGAGTTCCGGAATAAGGTTCTTCTGCTGGAGTGTATAGGTTTATGTCTGCAATGCGTTCCCAGTGGGTAAAGCACTTGTCGGTAGAATTTATATAGCGGCTGCAATATAGGCAGATACTAAAACAAAGTATACCTACCGACAGTCCGATGATAGAGATGATATTCTGTGCCTTGTACTTTAATAGGTTTCTGAATGCTGTTTTAATATAATGTCTTATCATAATAGTATCATTATTGTATTATTCGCTTTTGATTACTTCCGCCGGATTCTGTCGTGCAGCCTTTTTTACTTGATAAACCAATGTTAATATGGAAATTAATGATATGATGATTGCTGCAATAATGAACAACCAGCTGCTGATGTTGGCTTTGTAGGCAAAATCTTTCAGATAAATGGTTATTCCCCAATAAGATATAGAAATGGCAATCAAAAATGACATTGCTAATATGATAATGTATTTTTTGAGTAATAACAATAAAATTTCCTTATGTGTAGCGCCATGTACTTTTCGTATAGCTATTTCCCGGTATCTTTGTTGTATGTCAAATAAGGACAATCCAAACAAAGCTATTGAGGATATTAGAATGGCCATAAAGGCGAAAAAGGAATAGGTGATGGTTATTTGCTTGTCTGACTTATAGAGATTCTCAACTTCCTGTTTTGCAAAAGTATAATTGAAGGCTCCATCAGCATTGTCGTTGTGTAGGTTTTCCAGGAAGGCAACGGCATCTTTTTGATGTCCTGGAGCAATTTTAGCTTGCAAAGGAATTTGTGAAAGATATGTTTCACCGTATATAAAAGCTATAGGAAGAACCGGTTGGGATAAATGTCCGCAATAAAAATCTTCGACGATACCTATAATCTGATAAGGGTTCAAATCCCTACGCGGCCATAAAGGTTGTTGGGGTTCCAGCCGGGCATTGATTGCGCTTTCGAGTCCGAAGAGTTGCATGGCTTTTTGATTGAGAATCAGTTTGGCTTCACCTTCATGGTCGATGTCGGCATCCCATAAACGTCCCTGGGATAAACGGAAGCCATGAAATCTTATTTCTTCTTCTGTTATGGGAATGCAATACAATTGTTTGAAATTGGCTTCTCCGAGCTTACGGAAAAGTACCGGAGATTCTGTGAAATATTCATAAGGGGATAAAGAGTAATTCCATGCCGTGAATAAAGGAGAGGCATTCATTGCAGTGGATATATTTTCTTTGGAGGCTTTGCGCAAGGAGGTCTGTTTCAGATATTCTGCTTCAGTGGTAGGCTGTTTGCGTTCATAGCGTTCAAAATGGACTTTAACGATAGAGTCTGTGTCATAGCCTAAATCTATATGAGTCATTTCATACAGTTGTTTGGCGAAGAACATGGAAACAACTATTAGAATGAATGCCACGATATACTGAATACTCAGATAGAGGTTTCTTACAACAGACGATTTTTCACCACTGCCTATTTTCCGTAATGAATGGATAGGCGTGTTGTATTTGAATTTAAAAAACGGATAGATTGAAGCTGTCAATGGCTGTAAAATCAGGATAGCTATGGTTATTCCTATGTCAAATATACCATTAGGCTGTTGAATGACATCAAAATATTTATTTAAGGGAAAGGCGGAAATCTCGACAAGGAACCAGGCTATAAACAATGATACAAGTGTCAGACATAAATTCTCGATATATAGTTGGGAGAATAGCTGTGCTGAATTGTTTCCAAAAACTTTCTTTAGTCCGAATTCTTTGCTTCGTTTCAATAATACAACCGTATAAAGACTCATAAAATTGAAGATGCCTACAATTAAAATCAGTACAGCAACAAGTGCCAATAGATGTAGCTGTGGTAAATTCCCCCTTTGCAGCATGTCCTGCCAAACATCAATGGCTGGATGAAAATACACTTCACGCATGGGAAGCAGTTGATACCTGAATTCAACATCCGCAGCACGTGGAGATTGCCGGAACGCTGCATGCCGTGCATTTATCTTCGTAAAGGAAGCCCCTTTATGAATTAATGCCATTTTCATCGGGAAACGGAACTCCCAATCCTTCTGCAATGTTTCAGGAACAAGCAAGTCGAAATGAAGCGAGCGTTTCCCTCTGTCTTTGCCGATAACTCCGGTCACCGTAAGAGGGTCACCGGTAGAGTATTCAATGGTTTTGCCGATAGGATTTATGTTCCCGAAGAGTTTCTCACTCAGCTCTTCTGTGATAAAGGCGGCTTGTGGAGACGCCGCCCATGATTCGGCTTTTCCATATTTCATGGGAAAATCAGTCACTGTTAGAAACAAGCTGTCTGCTACAATCGTTTCTACATCAATATGTTTTTCTTCCTTTATGATATAGTCTTTATTGAACCATACGAAAGTGGACATCGCTTCTATGTCTGCATCTTCGAGGGGACCTCCGATAACTGCCGTTTTATTGTTGTCATCTTTGTATTCCTGCACCATGATGCCTATCCGGTCTTTGTTGGGACTATAACAATCTACATCATTTTCCTGCTTCAC
>CAUHML010000069.1 GCA_959606905.1 uncultured Bacteroides sp.
GATAACTCCTTGTCATCTATGCCACCTTGTACGTCCATCAGTTCGTTCAAGTCCAGCACTTGTTCTTCATCTTCGGAATAGCGGGTGTATTCCGGTTGCTTGTTGTTGGGGTCTTCTTTTTTCATATTCTTCTTTGTTTAAGTTGGTTATTCTCTGTAGTAGTGAAAAAAAACGGTGTTACTCCGTGGTGGAAAACAATTCATACACGGGTGCGAAAATCCTGCTCAGTATGCTCCGGCTCGAAGTGATGATCTCCGCCCGGCCGGACATGTCTATTTCATATTTTATTTCCTTTCTGTTGGTTGTCACCAGTCCGTCCGGAAAGTCCACTTCCACGGCATAACTTTTATTGTAAGGCACAAAAGAGACGGAGGCGATTCTTCCCGGCAGTACGCCATACGAGTGGGTGGGGTATTTGTTCAGTTCGATATTTACTTTGTCGCCCACGGCAATTTCCGCCACTTCGTCTTGTGAAAGAGTGATGTGCCCGAGGGGATTCCCCTGCTGCTTGGAGATAACGGTGCACAGGGTGTCTCCTTCATTTACCCGGGCGCTCATGCCCCATGTCTTTCCCCATACCACTATGCCGTCGTGATGGCTTTTGATGAGGTACTTCTTGTCCCACGTGCGGAGGCTGTTCACCATGTTTTCGTAAGCCAGTTCCAGCATCCGGAGGTTTTTGGCAGTCTCCATCCGGTGGTTTATATCCAGTTCAAAGAGTTCGCGTTTCACATTCAGCACCGCCATGGCATCTGCCTTACCGGTACTTTCCAGTATCCGGAGTTCTTCATCTAGGTATTTTTTCTTCTGCGGATAGATATCAAACTCCTGATACATCACGCACGTACGCACGGCTTGGGTGAACTGTTCGTAGGCGGAAGACATTTCACCCATGATGAGGTCAAAGGGATAGTCTTGCAGGTACTTGATGTCGTTGGTGCGGTAGTACCATTCTATTTTGGTCAGTACGCGGCAAAATGTTTGTACGTCTTCCAGTAGGGCAGTATTTTTCAGTATGCCCAGCGTGTCGTTCTTTTGTACAGGTGATTGGTTTTCCACAAAAAAGCGGTCTATCATTCCTGTCTGATTGGCAGTGATCCATTCCGCACTTCCCAAGTCGTCAATGGTTATCGTTTTTCTTATTGTGTCAGGATACTTAAATAATGCCGTGCCTGCAATAAGAAAAACAATCAGTCCATATACGATGTAGCTTCCCGTATGGATCAACCATTCGGGCATATCTCCCAGCATATCATTGTTTTCGCGGCTATATACTTCTACCTTTTCCGGTCCGTCCGCATCAGGTTTATAGATTTCCTCCATACCTTATTGCTATTATTTTTTAATTCTCAATTCTCATTTTTAAATTTCCTAAGCGCTCAGTTCCAGCTGATTCTTCACCAGCCTGTAGTAATCGCCCTGCCGGGCAATGAGTTCTTCGTGCGTGCCCCGTTCCGTTATCTCCCCTTCTTTCAGTACCACTATCTGGTCGGCATTCTTTACGGTGCTCAGGCGGTGCGCCACGATGACCACCGTTTTGTCCTTGAAGAATCTCTCCAGATTTTCCTGTATCACTTTCTCATTGTCCGTATCGAGCGCATTCGTCGCTTCATCAAAAAACAGGTAATCGGGATTACGGTAAATGGCGCGCGCTATCAGGATGCGCTGCTTCTGCCCTTGGCTCAATCCTTGCCCCGTGTTACCTATTTTGGTGTTATACTTTAAAGGCAAGGATTCGATGAACTCACGTATATTTGCCATCTCTACGGCATACAGCAGGCGTTCTTTGTCTATCATGCTGCCATCCGGTGCTATGTTGTTGGCAATGGTATCGCCGAATATGAATCCCTCCTGCATCACTACTCCACAATGTTTGCGCCACTCCTTGAAACTGATTTTTTGTAGCGACTGATTGCCTATCATCACCGCTCCTCCGGTGGGAGGATAGAATCCGAGCATCAGTTTTATCAGCGTTGTTTTCCCACTGCCGCTGAGGCCCACGATGGCGGTAGTCTTTCCGGCTGGTATGTCCAGCGATAGCCCTTTGATGATGCGTTTCGATTTTTCTGATCCGTAAGTAAAGACTACATTTTGCAATTGAATCGGGTCTTTGCCTGATATTTGGGTGTCCTGGTCCATGCCTTCTGTCTCTTCATCGGGCTTGCCATGTATTTCTCCGAGACGTTCCAGGCTGAGCTGCGCGTCCTGCGTGTCCTGCATGAAGGAAACGAATTGGCTGATAGGCCCTTGCATCTGTCCGATGATGTACTGTATGGAAAGCATCACACCCAGCGTGATACTTCCATGTAGTACGGCGGTGGCAGAGAGAACTGTTATCAGTACGTTTTTCACTTCGTTGATAAGTACGGCTCCCACCTGCTGCCACTGCCCCAGGTTGAGTGAACTCATATTAATGCGGAAGAGAGAAGCTTGTATGTTTTCCCATTCCCAGCGTTTTTGCTGTTCGCAGCCCAGCAGCTTGATGTCCTGCATACCGTAGATGAGTTGCATCAAATTATTCTGATTGACGGACATCTGTTCAAAGTTCTTCCTGTTCAAGTCGGCCCGCTTGCGCATGAACAGCTTTACCCAACCCATATAGGCTGCGCTGAACAGGATGAAAATGAGGAATATTTTCCAGCTGTATATGGCCAGCACGATACCGAAGATGACTACCGTGAGGGTAGAGAACAAAATATTGAGCACGGACTGGGTGAGGAAACTCTCGATGCGGTTGTGGTCTTCGATGCGGCGTATCAAGTCGCCTGCCAGTTTGCTGTCAAAGAACCTCATGGGCAGCCGCATCAGCTTGGAGAGGAAATCCGAGATGAGCGACACGTTGACGCGCGTACTGATGTGGAGCAGTATACAGCGCCGGATCACCTCAATAAGTGTGCGGCTGAATACCAGCATGAGTTGTGCGGCCAAAATGAGCTGTATAAAATTCAGATTCCTGTGCCCTATGCCTTGGTCTACAATGGTTTGTGTAAGAAAAGGGAAGACCAGTTGCAGCAAACTGCCTGCCAGCAGGCCGATGATGAGCTGTATCATCGCCTTTTTGTAGGGACGTACATAGTGAAACAGATACCATAATGACAGCTTTTCATATTTTATGGGTTCCGCTTCATAAAATTGCGGGGTAACATCCAGCAAGAGGGCAATTCCTTTTTCTATTCCGCCTTGTGTGGTACTGATCCAGCATTTTTTCAACTCCTGTTCCTCATATTTCAGCAATCCGTAGGCAGGGTCGGCAATGTAGAACCAAGTTTTGCCCCTTTTCTTTTCTATTTTATAGAGGACCACGAAATGTTCCTGGTTCCAGTGGATGATGCATGGCAGTTTTGACTGTTGTTTCAGTTTTTCCATTGAAGTGCGTATACCGGTGGCGCGCAGCCCTATGCTGGCTGCCGCTTCACTGATACCTAGCAAGTTAACTCCCGTGCGCTGTATGTATGATTGCTCGCGTAACTGCTGTACGGAGAATGTCTTTCCATAATATTTGGCTATCATTCTCAGGCAGGAGGGGCCGCAGTCCATGCCGTCCAACTGTTTGTAGAATGGAAATTTGCTCATAATTGTCTTTTTTGTTTTACTCTGTTTATCAGCCAGTCGGCTATTTCGTTCATCCTTTCACTTTCGCTCTCAAAGAAGGCGCACAGGTGTTTTTGCCGTTCTATGATGTATTCCCGGTTTGCCAGTAGATCAATGATCTGCCTGTCCAGTTTCACGGGGGTAATTTTTTTTATTTCCTGTGGCGTGAACTCTGCCATGGGCACATGGGCAAAGGTGCATTCCGTCCAGTGGGTTATTCCTCCGGTGATAAGCGCCATGTCGCACAAGGGCAACAGGGCTTGCAGGCGGGGCAGGCGGTAAATGGCTATATTGGGCGGTAATGAAAACAACCGGGTTTCCACCTCTCCATGATTGGTCAGCAGGATGAATTGATATTGCGGATGGATGCTCGCACTCTGCTTCATGGCTTTGTAGAATGATTCCATATGTGAGGGGGTGTTCACTTTTCTTTCTTCTTCCTCGTCTTCCAGCAAGCCTATAATAACAGTGCGTGAACGGTCTTCTTTTATTTCCGTCAGTTTGTCGATGAAATCATCGTCTTTTGCACCTTGCGGCAGCAATTTATAAGGAATAGGCGGCAGGGTGACGACGGGCATTTCCGGCATTAGGTCTATCTTTCTGTCGGTTTTGTTTATGGCTATAAACAGATAGTTTATGTCATATTCATTATAGACTTGCTGCTTATCTTGCAGTTGATAGTCCAGCAATGCCAAATGTGGCGTAAACCATCGGAAATCATGTGGATAAATGATGCGTCCTATTCCTTTCCGCAGCAAACCGGTAGTGAAAACGGAGTCGGAGGTATCGGTATAATAGACCTTGTTTCCCCGTTCACTAATCAGGTATGCCAGTCGGGTGGTGGGACATACATTTCCTGCATCCGGTTTTATATCAAAAAGAAATTCAAACATGCCCCGTTTTTCTCATCACATTTCAATTCGTATTATCCTACTACTTTAAAGCCTAATGACGTATATAGATTTTTGCCATCATAATAATATGTTCCTAAGAATTTATCGAAAAGGATGCACACTTCCAGTTCATCGCGCATATAGGCAATGTACTCAAAGAGAGTGGAACGTGACATATCCATCTTTGCTGCAAATTCCTTGGATGTGCCTGTGCACTTGTGCCGGATAAGAAAATCCATATAGAGGATTTTCTTAAGGTCTACTCGTTTCATGGTCTTTGTAGTTTTTTAGGATGAATAATTAGGGTTATCTTTTAAAAGCTCCAACCAAGTATTTCCCATCTTCACTAGTTAGTTCTAATGTATATTCTCCGGATGGGAAACTGGCTATGGAAATGATAATATAGCTTGTTTGTGCTTGGGGCACTAACTGTTCATACATCACTTCTCCTGTTTGATTACCGGTGATGGTAATTTGTATGTCACAGTCCGGAGATGTGTTTTCAATGTAGATGTTCTGGCCATCGGTGCAGGCTGTGATGGGAATAGATGGCAGGCTTCGTGTATTAACTTTTTCTTGATTGCTATACCACTTCCCATTTATAATAATTTCTGTACTATTACAAAAAGAATACACTTTCTGCACCGATAAACCACTAAGCAATATGGTGAATAATACCATACGCAAACTCCAAATCTTTAATTCTTTAGTTGTTTTCATAATAATATTATTGATTGATTGTTATGCTGTAAAGTTATGGATTTAGAATGAAAAACAGATAGACCGGATATGTACGTTATATGGACAATTAAAAAAGAGATAATATGCTAATAATTAGAATATTACCTCTTTGTGCGAATGCGGAATGTGGACAGTTGCTTCCCTAGAACTCCCATAGCCACAGATCCAGTGTCTGTCCTTTGCCGAATGCTCCTATCTTTTGAGTGATACGTTCTTTCAATCTTAATTTTCTTTTAGATACCGAAGCCGATTCTATCCCCAGCAAATCAGCTATTCCCGGATTGGCTATTCCCAACTTGATGAAGCAGCATATCTGCAAATCGCTTTCTGTCAATGAAGGTACAAGAGTGGAAAGCCTTACTATATAATTATCGAATAATAGATTCATAGTTTCCTTTACCTCTTCCCATTGCTCGTCTTTCATGTATTGGGGCTTTGTCTTTAGCCGGTAAAGAATATCTGTCTTTTTTATCAGTTGGTTGCACAGGAATCTTTCACGATCATGCAATCGTTGGTTTTCTTCTCCTAAAAGTCCCAATCTTTCAAGTTCTTTGGACTTTTCATTCAGCGAAGAAGAATATTTATCAATATGTTGCTGCAACATTTTATTCTCTTGTTGCAGGGCTTCATTTTGGCATTTTATTTCAGATAGTACATTCTTTTGCTCCTCCAACTGTTCCTGCGCATCTTTATTCGCCTCCATTTGTTCTGCCAGTTCCTTCATGCGGCTTTGGTTACGACTGATTATTCTCTCATTCTCTTGTCTTTTTAAGGTATTCAGCTGTATTTCTTCTTCATGTCTTTGTATGATATGCTCTTTACGGATTAATTTTCGCTGGTATATATAGATAAGGATAGCTATCAGGCAGAATACCACTACCAATATGATTAGTACATTACGGATGATAGTATTATTTTCTATTTTTAGCTGGTTCTTTTCATTCAATAGTTTTTGCTGGTTATACTTTTCCTGCATATTCATAAGCTCTTTATTTTTATGCAATTTCCAGACAGAATCTTGATAAACTACCATACTATCGCAATATAGGCTCATTTTTTCATAGTCTTTTTTCTCTTTGCTTAGATTATATAAAATTTCATAAGTTGCACAAATCGTTTCCATGCGATTGGAGGATAATGTTTTATTCAGATAATAATAGGCAGAATCTGTTTTATTAATGCGTCTATATATGTCACCAATTACCAAGTAACTTTGTTCTAGCCTTTTTTTTAGGGGTAATTCGCTTGTTTCTTTAAGTATTAAAGCTTTTTGGGCATAGGATAGGGCAGGTTGATAATCTTTTGTTTCGGTATATACTCCTGCTAATTCGTTCATTCCATTTATTAATATACCATTATTATGTAGAGTTTCTGCCATTTGTATAGCTTCTTTATAATATTTGATGCTATTATCAAAATCAAATAATACGGAATATACTTTTCCCAAATCATAATATGCAGAACATATATAATTCTTATTTTCGGATAGCTTCGCATAGTGCAATGACTGTTTAAACATTTGCAATGCATATTCATTCAGCGAATTATATAGGTATATATTTCCTATACTGCTATAAATCAAATGTGCCAGTTGATAGTCTTTCGTCTTTTCTACTTCTTCTATTGCTTTTAAATAGGATTCTTGTGCTTCATTCTTTTTATCAGCTTTTTCATATAATACACCTTTATAATAAAGTACCATTGCTTTCCGTTGGGGATTGTCTTGCTTCATAAAGTAATCATAGGCTATATTAATTAAGGTAGAGTCAGCAAGTTCTTCTTTATAATTCTTATACTTGGCTTGCACTGTTAGCAACGCCCAAGTAGCATTTTGCAATTTGTCCGATGATGCCGGAACTTTCATCCCTTGCAATACACCCAGTGCACTATCCGGATGTTCATACATCACCGCTTCCGCTTGAACCAATTCAAGCAACAACGCTTGTTGAGAAGCATTTTCTTTTTTTGTGCAGGCAGAAAGGAGTATACTTATTATTATAATAATAAAGTTTCTTTTTATTCCAATTGTTTTTTTCATAGTATTTGCATTTATGTATAGCGAACAAATATAGAAATTAAAAACGATCTTGAAAAGATTTTATATCACTATTTACAAAAAAAGAGTGATTGATTATAGTTTGCATCCAGTGTTGATAGAAGTATTATGGATCTTAAATATTCAATTTAGTAAGGAGGCATGCCCTCCTTACTATTTTATGTATAAAAACGGCTGTATTATGTATATCTATTTGAATCCACAATATGTGATTAGAAACGAAAATAATTGTTCTTATATCATTGCTAAATCAGCTTTAATTACTGCTAAGCTAGAATATGCCATGGCTTTTGCAAGCGTAGTTCCACCTTCTATTGGATATATCTTGTCACATATTGGAGAAGGAGAATTAAATGCTTCAATAGAAAATATAGCAAATACCCTAAATATAAAACCAGACCTGATAGATAAGTTTATTCGAAAAATAATCGATAATCCAGTAAAAGTAGGATGGAATTATAAAGGAGTGACGATTTCTTTTCCCCCGTATCTGCTGACTTCTGTTAAGGAAGAATCGGAGGGAAGTGTTTATACGGATAATGAATTATTTTATACTACAGACTTTATACCTAAACGTCCTTCTGTTCCGCTGAATCTTAACTTTATGATTACAACCCAATGCAGGACGGATTGTATGTATTGCTATGCGGATAGAAACAGGAAGAACGATTTGACAAGTTGGCAAATTATAAAGGTGATAGATGAAGCTCATGATATGGGGGGGAATCTGGCTTTGACAGGAGGTGATATTTTTGCTTTCCCTGATTGGAAAGAGGTGATACGAAAAGTGGGGCAATATGGATTCACACCTTTATTGAGTACAAAAATACCGCTAAAAGAGGATGATATTTACTTTTTAAAAGAGTCTGGAATTAAATTCTTGCAGTTTTCATTGGATTCTATATTTCCCTCTACATTACAGACAATGGTACGTGTAAAAGAAGACTATATAGATAATGTGAAGCAAATGTTTGAGTATTCTTAATCCAATCTGTGGTCAGATTGATAAGAAAATTATAATTCGCAAATAAAAATGAGGATTAAACTTATAAATATTTGTAACAAATGATTGAAGCAAGAGCATTAGTTTCTATTAATTTTCTGAATTTGTCAGAAAACTATGATTTTATGTCACGTTGGTTAGGTGTATATGATAAATATGCAAAGCTATTGAAAGGTTCGTCGGATGTAGTTGTAAAAGACGGATCTGGAAAGATACCTGAATCAGCAAACGATAAAGTGGATTTAACCAACAAGCATTTGGCATTACAGGCTATATTAGCTGAATATGGTCAAAAGTTAAATAAAAGCCATCTTTATTCTGAAACAGTCGGTCTGTCCGAAGCCCATGATATTCGTCGCAAATGTTTCAGCGCATTACAGATGAACATCAAGAGCAAGAGATATAGGAACAAAAGAAGATCAAGATGCTGCAAAAAGCCTTATTGATCAGACTGGAAATTATAAAATGAATAAGATAATTACCCGTTCCGATATGTCTGCCCGTATTGCAGGTTACATTTTGATTCTGCAATCAGAGAAAAACCATGATTCAGTAGAACGACTGAATCTGGCTGATCGCATCACTGAAGTGGAAAAGGCAAATAATCTTTATTTGGACTTAGATACACAGCGTGGTATTGTGAAAGAACAGAAAGGTCTTTCTATGAGAATACGAAAGAATGTTAAATGAAAATCTTTTTTTGTTCAGTCCGGAGGCGTCGGACTGTGGGAGATTACATTTGCAATGTAATTAAGAAATCACAATAGTTTACTAGTTTGTTAATTTTAAAATTTAACGATCATGAAAGACGACGAATTAAAAAAGCAGGAAGTAGTAAATGCTGAAAGTGAAAAACAGAATGTTACTACACTAAATGAAAAACTTGATTTCTCAGATTTGGAAAATGTAGAAGGTGGTACTGTAAAAGACTTCAAAGATGATGAGCATCTTAAAAGTGAAGGTGGTAATGTAGGTGTTGGCTGCGTTTGCTAATAACGGTTGCTGTATCTCCTAACAATTGTATCAGAAGCGGTATTTTATAATCTATAAACATCCTCTTCTGATACTTTTTTATATTTTTATGGTCTAATTAATACCTTATTATATGAATTTGGAAAAAATACACTTGATAAAAAGCAAAGATATGTGCTTGTCATATTATTATCCTACAGCAGATATTAGGGTAATAAATAAGGAAACATATGATATATTATCGGCATTGAAAGAATATAAAGATATTCATGAAGCCTTAGAATTATATAGAGATGAAGAACAAGTGGTTTCATTAATTAGATCTATATATGCTTCAAATAAAGGCGAGCATAGCACAAATATTCAAAATGGAAGTAAAAGAAAAGTGATAAAGCGAATCACTTTACATATATCTAATGATTGTAATTTAAGATGTAAGTATTGTTTTGGTGGAGGTGGAAGTTATAATCAAGAACGTAACCTAATGACAGAGCAAACAGCAATAGAGTTTGTAGATTTTTGTGTAGAACAATTTGAAAGAGTTGAAAAGATTGTCTTTTTTGGAGGCGAACCGATGCTTAATCTTAAAGGAATGGAGATAGTGTGCAATCGCTTTAAATATTATAAAGAAGAAGGGAAAATAGATATTTTGCCTAATTTCGTAATTATTACTAATGGGACAATATTAACAGATAGGATGCTGGCATTTATCAAGAGAAATATTTCAGCAATGACTATCAGTATAGATGGTCCTAAAGAAATTAATGATATTCAGAGAATATATAAAAATGGAAAAGGAAGTTATGAAAGGATAGCTCATTTTATCCATACTATACAAGAAAAAACCAATGTAAAAATACAGTACGAAGCAACCTATACGCAGTTACATATTGATCATAATTATAGTCATGAAGATATTTCAAAATTTATGGATCAGACTTTTGGAATTGAAGGTGTAGTGGTCAATGATCAAGAACTTAGTCTGCAATTATTGCTTGATTTATGGAACTCCATTGATTTGGAATATTTAAAAAGAACAGAACTGAAATATTTGCCTAAAGATTTTTGGTTACTTCTACATGCTATTGTTCATAATACATCTACTAATATATGCCCTGTTATAGATCAGTATTTAGCTGTAAGCACTGATGGAACTATATACGCATGTCATACAATAAATGGTATTAAAGAATGTAAGTTAGGTAGTATTGATGGCTATAATGTTTATAATTATCCAGAATTATATAAACCATTTGATCATGAAATAGATTTTAGATCAAATGAAAAGTGTGAAAAATGTTGGGCACAAAGATTATGTGGAGGATGTACTGTACATAGATTTTTCAATCATAAAATAAATCAATTTGAAGCATACCCTAATGAAGACTTTTGTAAAATAACGCTTCTTTGTATAGAACAAATATTATTAATAATTGCATCTATCCGCAAGGACCCTCAATTATGGTCTTTACTCATTCAGAAAATGAATAATTAAAATTATATATTATGGAAAAGTTACTTTATATTATGTTGATTTGGGTAGTTTCTACTACTTCTATATATTCACAGACAGTAGCTGGAAAAATTGTTGATGAAAGTAATCAGCCGATAGAATTTGCTAATATCGTATGTTTATCATTGCCTGATTCTACTTTTATATATGGAACTATCAGTGACCAGGATGGAAAATTTACCATACCCGAAAATTCATCTAAAGGGATATTACGCATTTCATCTGTAGGTTATGCTACAACATATAAGGAATGTAAGGACAGGAATATAGGCACTATCTTGTTGCACTCGGATACACAACTGCTGGGTGAAGTAGTAGTGAAAGGCAATTTGCCTGTAACTCGCATGAAAGGCGATGCATTGGTAACAAGTGTGCAGAACAGCGTATTAGCAAAGGCAGGATCGGCAAACGATGTACTGGGAAAAGTGCCCGGTATATTGAAGGATAAAGATTCCTTTGAAGTATTCGGCAAAGGAACGCCTCTTATCTATATCAATGGCAGGGAAGTACGCGACAAGTCTGAGCTGGAGCAACTCAGTTCGGAAGATATTAAGCATGTAGAATTGATAACTAATCCCGGTGCGCGCTATGATGCCACTGTAAATGCTGTGGTGCGCATTCAGACTATCCGCCGCACTGGCGATGGATTCGGATTCAATCTAAATTCCAGTTATTATCAAAGTGAAAATGTAGACTTAGTGGAACAGGCAGATGTGAACTATCGCCATAATGGGCTGGATATGTTTGCCATGTTCAGATATGATAAGATGGAATTTCGTGAACGCACCAATGTACATCAGACTTTAATTTCAAAGAAACAGCTGGACTTGGAAAATCAATTGAAATATAATGATAATAAGCAATGGCTGCGAGGAAATATCGGAATGAACTATATGTTTGATGAAAATAATTCTATCGGAATAAAATACTCTATTCAGGGAAGCCCCAGATATGATAGTAAGCTTTATACAACTAGTAAAGTCAGTTTAGACGGTAAGGTATTTGATCGTTTACAGAATTTTACAAGCTCAGAAACAGATAATGAATTAAATCATCAGTTGAATGCTTACTATACGGGGCGCGTGGGTAATCTGGAAATAGACTTCAATGCCGACTACTATCAAAGCGGTTATTTACAGGAGGACATTACTGGCGAGGAAAGTGAAGAGCAGGAGGACCGGGATGTACATGCTGCAAGTGATGTGGCAAATAATTTGGCAGCAGCCAAACTGGTGTTGTCCTATCCTGTGTGGAAAGGAAAATTTTCAGTAGGCGGAGAATGGACTTATACCCATCGCAAAGACAATTATCTGAATGTTGAAAATTATGTGCCTTCATCCAACAGCAAGATGAATGAAATGAATATAACGGCTTTTGCCGAATATAGCAGATCTATTTCCATAGGCGACTTTATACTTGGTGCACGCTATGAGCAAATAAAATTTGATTATTATAAAGATGATCTGCATATAGATGACCAGAGCCGTAGCTATGATAATATCTATCCGAATGTTTCCTTCAGTACTCGGATTGGAAAGGTTAAGACGCAAATTAGTTATACGGTAAAGACGCAACGTCCTTCATACAGGCTGTTGAGCAATAGTTCATTATATATAGACCGTTTCAGCATACAGCAGGGAAATCCTACATTGAAGTCCGAAATCACTCATAATCTTAACTGGATTGCTTCTTGGAAGTTTCTGCAACTCAGCTTAGGTTATCAGCAGACTAAAAATGCTATAATCTATTGGGGTGAGCCATTGAATCCGAATGAATATACCATTTTACTGAAAAGTATTAATTTGAATAAAAGTCTGCCTATGCTGAATGCCTTTATTTCGGCTTCGCCTCATATTGGTATATGGGAATCCCGTTTAAGTCTTGGAATAACTAAACAATGGCTGACTATTGATAGTGATGGGCAACAATTAAAATTGAATGAACCCAGATTTACGGGTGTGCTGTCTAATTCATTTACATTGCCAGAAAATTTCCTTCTTAGTTTGGATATGCAATTCAGGAGTAAGGGGGATTTGCGCAATGTATATTTTGATCGTTTTAATAGCTATGTTGATATTTCACTGCGAAAATCATTCTTGAATGATGCTTTGAGTATAGAGGTAAGGGGAGATGATTTGTTCCGCCAGCAAAAAAGTAAAACGCTTCTTCGCAGTGGAGCATATTCCTTCTCAAAAGATCATAGATATGACTCGCGCGAGTTCTCTATTTCATTGCGCTATAGGTTTAATACAACAAAGAGCAAGTATAAAGGTACAGGGGCGGCCAATGATGAGTTGAGGCGCTTGTAGGGAAACTGTGTTATAATGTGTTTTTGAAACTTTAAAAATATAGAATATGAGAGCGAATATACTTTTTTGTTTATACTTCTTTATGGGGTTGGCAGTGCAGCTGCAAGCACAGGTTACGGTAACAGGTAAAGTAATTGATGAGCAACAACAACCTGTCCCTTATGCCAATATAGTGTTACTTTCTTTGCCCGATTCTACTTTCGTGGCAGGAAGTATCAGTAATGAAGAAGGCGCGTTTAGTCTCAATGTCAAAGAAACAAAGGATGTGCTTCGCATCTCATCTATTGGCTATGCTACTGTTTATCGTCCATTAGATAACAGAAGTACAGATCTTGGAATTATCTGTCTCGCTTCAGACACACAGATATTGGCTGAAGTTGTGGTAAAAGCTGATATGCCTGTTACTCGCATGAGAGGCGACGCACTGGTGACTAATATACAAAATAGTGTACTCTCTAAAGCCGGATCAGCAAGCGATGTATTGGGAAAAGTACCGGGTGTAATAAAAGAGAGGAATTCCTATGAAGTGCTTGGCAAAGGAACACCTCTTATTTACATCAATGGGCGGCAAGTACGTGATGATTCGGAATTGGATCAACTAAATTCGGAAGATATTAAGAGCGTAGAAGTTGTTACTAATCCTGGTGCACGTTATGATGCAACTGTAACTGCCGTTATCCGTATACAGACTATCCGGCGTGCCGGAGATGGTTTCGGCTTCGATCTCCGTTCCAGTTACTATCAGAGCCAGAATGTAGACTTGATAGAGCAATTGAATGTAAACTACCGCCATAATGGACTTGATATTTTTGGTATATTCCGTTATTTAAAGAACGAATATATCATGAAAAATGATATTGTACATACCTTGGAGTCTGATTCTTTATGGAAATATCAGAATTTATTGGATGGAACTGTAGTAGACAAGTCTTTACGAGGTGAAATAGGAGCTAATTACAGCCTGAATGATAAACATTCACTGGGATTCCGCTATACTCTTACTTCCCGTCCAAATACGAAGTCGGATGTATTTACCTCTAATGATATTACAGCCAACAATCAGTTTTATGACTACTTGGAAAATCAAGAGTATTCTTCTACTTCCGGTAAGCCTACTCATCAACTAAATGTTTATTATAATGGTACTGTGGGAGATTTGAATATTGATTTTAATACAGACTATTATACTAATACTTCTACAGGAAAAGGTCTTTATCACGAAATCAGTCAAGAGCAAGAAAGTCGGGATGTGCATACACAGAGTTACATTAGGAATAAATTGCTAGCTTCTAAATTGGTACTTTCTTATCCGTTGTTTGGAGGTAATCTTTCGGTAGGCGGAGAATATACGGATACCCGTCGCAATGACGAGTACCGTAATCCGGAGAAATATGTGGAAAGTACCATCAGTCGTGTAGAGGAAGATGGATTGAGTGGCTTTGCCGAATACAGCCGTCAGTTCCCGATAGGTAACCTTTCATTGGGTGTAAGATATGAGCATGTAACTTTTGATTATTATAAGGATGGTGTGCACATGGATGAACAGAGCCGTATGTATGGAAACTGGTTTCCTAATCTTTCTTTTTCAAGAAAACTAGGTTCTGTCCGGGCACAGTTGAGTTATACTGCTAAAACGCAACGACCTACTTATAGCCAGTTAAGCAACAATGTCACCTATGTAGACCGTTTCACTATGCAACGTGGTAACCCATTGCTGGAGCCGTGCACCATTCACGATATTTCATTGGTCGGTACATGGCGTTTTTTACAGTTACTTGTCAGCTATCAGCAGTGGCGTAAGGAAATCATTTATTGGGGAGATCCGATAGATAATGGCAATTCAATGATGATGACTTACCTCAATTATCATAATCGTCCGACTTTGAATGTTTCTTTCTCTATTTCACCGGCTATTGGCTTTTGGCATCCTAACCTAAATATCGGCGTGAAGAAACAATGGATGACAATAGATGGCATAGAGTTTAATAAGCCTCGTCCTACAATAAGGTTCAACAATACATTTGAACTTCCTGGTGATTTTCTTGTCAGTTTGGATGGGCTTTTTATGGGAAAAGGAAATTATCAGAATTTGTATCAGTTCAAAAATTATGGTACAGTTGACATCTCTGTCCGTAAGTCATTTTTAAGGGATGCCTTAAGTCTGGAACTTCGAGGGAACGATCTTTTTCATGGTTCACGTAATTATTGGCAAACATATTTTGGCAGTATTATTTGGGAGCAGACTAATCAATGGGATACTCGTGAATTTTCTATTACTTTGCGCTATAAGTTTAATACAACAAAGAGCAAGTATAAAGGGACAGGAGCGGCAAATGATGAGCTAAGACGTTTGTGATAATTTCAAAAAAATAAAAAGTATAGAACATGAGGAAATTGATTTTACTACTCGGATTAGTGTTACAAGTGATTATTGTTGACGCACAGAGTGTTTCCGGCTCATTAGTTGATGAAAAAGGAAATCCTGTCAGTTTTGCTAATGTGGTATTGCTATCT
>CAUHML010000070.1 GCA_959606905.1 uncultured Bacteroides sp.
AGCTTACTTGTTCTTTTGTGTTCAAATTGCCTTGTACAAACTCTGACATGATGAATTTCTCTATTGTTCTTTGTTTAATTACTGATGTTGCCATAATCGTATATCTTTTAATTGTTATTACTTCGTTTCTGATGACGCAAAGATAAAGTAATATTTTATCACCTACAAATAAAAGAATAAATATTACTTTATCTTTAACACAGATTAATAAACTAATATTTTATCATCAAACATTGAAGATTAAAATATTACTATATTTGCAGCATTAATTAGTTAAAGCTATATTTTATGCAGGTAAGAATCAAAGAAATAATGGTAGAAAAAGGTGTTTCGTCAGTTAGTTTAGCTGATACAATAGGTGTTTCAAAGGTTACGGTAAGTAATCTCATTAATAACAAAACGATGCCTTCGGTAGAAACTCTTGAAAAAATAGCATCCGCCTTAGATGTTCCTATGTGGCAACTCTTCGCCTCGCCAGTAGAAGTAACCGATAAAAGTGAACTCACCGCCCTTATCCAGTATAAAGAAAACTTCCACAAAGCCGATACGATAGAGGAGCTAAAGAAAATTGTGGCTGAGATTGAAGAAAAACATTAAATCACTTGTTCTGCAACTGTAAAATAGTTACATTTGCATAAACCATTAAATTATGGGTACAAAAGAGAAGTTGATAGAACGCTTTAAAAGCCAGCCAAAAGATTTTAATTGGGATGAGCTTGTACGCTTGTTCTCCATTTTCGGATATAAGATAGATAACAAAGGAAAAACAAGTGGGTCACGTGTCATTTTCGCAAAAGGGGAAAGCTCGTACACTGCGCATAAGCCACATCCAGGAAGTATCGTAAAAGGGTATGTAATGAAACAAGTATTTGAATTTCTGACTAAAAATAAATTAATATGAAAACATTGACTTACAAAGGTTACATAGGAAGTATTGAGATAAGCGATGAAGATAATTGCCTATTTGGAAAAGTCCTTGATTTGCCAAAAGATACAATGATTTCGTATGAAGGTGAAACTGTATCTGAATTGAAAGAGGATTTTAAAGGAGCTGTCGATGATTATATAGCATATTGTAAGGAAGCCGGAATTACACCGCGTAAAAGTTATTCTGGTTCCCTGAACATACGAATTTCCCCAGAGGTACATAGCAAAATTGCCATTCTCGCCCAACAAGCTGGAATATCAATAAACGCTTTTATTAAATCAGCCGTAGAAAAGCAAGTTGCAACTATGTTATAAACAACCATGGATAAAAAAGAACTCTTTATTTGTGAATGCAACAGCATCGAACATCAGATTGTAATGTCATATTTTGAGGATGAAAAGGAAGTATATTGCAACGTACACTTAAAACCCGAAAGAAATGTACTCAAACGAATTATCCATGCTGTTAAGTACATATTTGGTCATCGAAGTGCATATGGAGATTTTGACGAATTTATTTTCAATCCTAAAGATGCAGACAGGTTGCAAAGTGTTGTTGACCATTTGAGAACAGAAAAGCCGGAGCACTAAACTCCGGCTCATTAATTGATTAGCCCTTTGATTCTTAACCGATTTACGATTTCTGTGTAAAGATACTCTATATCCCCGCTGAAATCCCCATAATTCTGATACAGAAATACGACATCAGCGCAGTTGTCGGAAATTGTGCTCTTGGACTGAACCCTAAGCACCCTTGACATCTCTTCACGTACCCCTGCTGTCATTTTTCCACCGGCAAGCGAGCTTGGAGAAAACAGATACAAGATGATGAAGATAAATTTTTTCCGCTGGGTCACACTGTCAATATTCGGCGGACATCCTCTCTCATTCAGTAACTCAACGAATATTTTATAGATTTCATGGATAAGACACTTGTCTTTCAGAACCGGGGCAGTCAAGGTATTTTCTTCCTCTGAAAGTTCTGATTTCTCGATACGAATCTTTTTAAGACGAATGATTTTATTAAAATCCAGCTCCATAACACGATTATTTTAAAAGTAAATAGTATATTTGCATCATAATCGTGTGAGGGAGGATTGAGTGGTCGTGCGCTTAGTTCTCCTTTTTTTATTTTACAGAGTTATTCTTTTCCTGAATAATCTGATTTTGCTCGTTCACCTCCCTACCCCATATCATAGCGGAATAGATGGCTTTTGCATACAAAAAGAGTTCCTCACGACTGGTAAGGAACTCAACTCGAAGGGCTGCACATTTCGCATCAGTCCAAACTGTTTCATCTTTTTCCATTTCTCAAATCATACTTCTTTATATAGTTATCAACAGTGGTTTTGCTCACTCCCAATTTCTTTGCAATATCTTTCAGGCGCATACCGCTGACAACAAGTTCCCTTACTTCTTCGACATCAACTGTTACCCGGTATCCTCCACCCTTCTTTTCAATCGCTGAAATAGAATTGAATAGTTTTCGCTTCTTCTCTGCATATTCAGGGGTAAGCTTATCTTTTATTACATATATGACTGTACGACAGTCTATACGTAACGGGAAATGTTTAATACTTTTTCCCATGTTTGTTTTCTCTCAATTCATTGTATCTCATCTTCTGCTCCACATGCCACATAAGGTCTATATTAGAAAATTGGCAATACTTAATCAACCCGGCAAGAGCGAAACATATCCTTTTTTCCCAAACCTTCTACATCGTTAGTTAGTAGGAGTGTAAAACCAAAACAAACCTCTGTAAATCTGAATCCGGATTTGAGGCTCACAAATTCATCGGCAATTTCATTCGTATCGGACAAATCTATACCTCTCAATCCGGCAAGGTCAAGCAAGCGGATTACAGCATCTGCCAGTTCATCCGGAAGTGTATCTTTTACATTCTTTTCAAAGGAACACTTAAATCGCTTTTCTTCTTCCACTAATGCAGGATAGCGATTATAGTCCATTTCAAAACGTGATTTACATTTCTTTCCTAATCTTCCCTTTCTATCTGCTTCCACAGCTTCCATAAGCTCGGATATTACAAGGCAAAGGCAATGTTCGTTACTCAATTCTTCATCGTGGAAACCGTGGTCGCAAGCGGTTTTATAGGCGCGGTCGCGCAGTTCATTTAGATTCATCTGTTCTTTCTTTATCAGTTAATATTCCGTTTCTCTTGTCGTAATTACTCATACGGGGGCATTTCCCGTCACACCGTATGTTCACATACATATTACTTGCCATACTCGATATGAATGACTTTTTGTAGCACTGCCCACTGTAGGGGCTGTAATGCTTGCAGTGTTCCTGGTATTCTTTTCTATTCATGGTTAATGAACTAATTCAAATTCGTAAACAAATACATAGGGATTGGATTCCCATGTACCTTTGCCGGAGACTTTATCTATCAGTTCTGCGAATGCGTCACGAGGATCATTGTAGTCGGGTATATCTGCGTAATGGAATGAATAAAAAGGAATATCCTTTTGTCCAGCATCCCATTTAAAAATTCCTTCCTTAAAGCAATCTTCATCGGATATGTTCTGCAACCGTTCTATCTTGATGTCGGTAATGCGGATATGATGGGGCATGAGGTCAGCCTTTGTAAACATAGTATTACTCCATCCTGCTCCCATTTCTTCCATTGTAAGATATTTTTCACCTATTTTATATAGAAGTAATGTTTCTTGGGCTTCATCCCGTTTTTCTACTACATCTTTGTATCTCTGTGCAACGGCAACGATTTCACCTACTTTGTATTTTGGAATATTCCAACCCGTAAAGTCTCCTTTGTCGTTTTTCCAACCAAAAGCATAATTTAATGGAGATACTATGTTCCCGTCATTATCGTAATCATTTGATTCAAAAACGGGGAATACAATATCATAAGTTTCATTTGGTCTGTCATACTTGCAGACCCTTCTCGTCATAGTCTTCCGACCATCCAATACAGCCTGGGTTAGGCTATATTTATCATTGAACATTATCTTCTTCATTGTATCTTTTTTTTAACTCTTTCAAAACAATCTCCATGCCTTCATTTAATCCTTTCTTGTAGCCTGATATATGCTCACCTATGTTGTAGACCAAGCATCCTGCAACGATAAGAATAACTCCTACAGTCCTATGCCAATAGAGAAAGGATACACTGAACGGTGAGAATGTCAGTCGGAAGTGACCGATGAATAATGCTGATATGATGAATATCGCAAGAAAAAATATTAGGTTTGCTTTCATAATCATATAAGTTTTAATGCTTCTTGTATTCCGGCTTCCAGTGCTTCCTCGTAGGTGACATATACTTTATAGCCATTCCCTTTGTTTATTTCGTTCTCCATCCAGTCGCTTTCTTCTGTTGGAACATTGAAATCACAAAAAGAAAGCTTCCATCTTTTTCCAATAACAGGTTCTACATATACATACACACCTCTTATTTTACGCAGCCACTTTTGGGCGATATACAATGTTGGACACAAAAATTCAACTGGTTCGTCATCTATTTCCGTACAACACGACATACTTTGCGGAAGGTCATATTTTGTAATAACCTTATTGCGGTCTATTAGGTGTTCACACTTCCAATTGAAGCCCTTATCTTTCAGCAGCTTCGCAGTCTCTAATGTCACAAGTTCTTCGGTCATAACTATATAAATAATGCGGTTGTTGAAACAATAGTCATAATGAAAAAGATTAATGCAATACATTTCCATATTTTTGCAGTAGCCTCCAAACCGTATTTCCGCTTGTCAAACTCGCTTATTGCGTAATTCAAAGCCTCGTCTTTCAGTCCTTTAAACTTGTCGTTCAAAGCCTCTGTTATATCGTCTGCAATAACATACTTCACCTTCTCTAACACAGATTCAGGATAACCTCTCTCATCATAATTTATTTCATACAACAAGTCGTGGTGAAAAAAATAAGGTATATCGTTTACTTTATAGGAAAGTTTGATGCCGCTTTCTTTGACATATTTCAAAAACCTTTCTTCGGCAATCTCATTTATCTTTTCCTGGTTAAATTCTGACTCCTTCTTTATCTCATTAAAATATTCCTCGTCAACAATCACACAATTGTTTTCAAGTTTCATTACATGTGCTTTCATTCTTTTTCTTTAGTTTTAATATATCTGTTTTTCAATACACCAGCACAGCATCCCGTAGGCCGCGTCAATGAGATTTTCTGAATAAAAATAAGATAAAGTACACCCTCTTCCATTATATTCTACATACCACATTCCCTTGTGTGCACTAACTCTGATTGCAAGCCAATAATATTTTTTTATGACAGGCGGCAGCTTATCGAGAATGTCCTGCAAAGTGTAAGTTTCATGATAATAGTCGTAATTCGTATCGGCATCCGGAGAGGTTACAACCATGTTGTCTGCATCTGATTCATTCCACTCGAAACACATGCTTCCATCGCTTGTGTCCAACCCAAGCTCCTGCAAATGTTCCATCTGTTCGACTGATAATACATATTTTGATTTCATAATCATTGCTTTTTATTAGGTATTAAATCATCCAAATACGCCCATTCTTCAATGGCATCTTTGGAACACTCGTAATCATCGCACTCTTCATCGTTCCAGCACTGCTCTGTTACATTCCAATAGCGGACACCGTAACCAGTTCCAGTGCTTAATTTCCCATATACAAGGCATGGCATCTGCGGATAATGTTCATTTTCGTATTCTCCATGAGCTTGTGGCACTTCATCTTTAGTCTTGTGCCACACGCTGTTGATATGCCAGTTCGCACCGGCAATAAATCCTTCTTTAAATTCATCTGCACCACATTCGCAACAATCGAATGCTGTATTATGACCGTTACAATGTTCGCAATATTCACGTTCTGAACATGGATAGGTTCCATTACAATTATAATGCTTATGAATTGCTTCCCTTGCTGCTTCTTCTACTGTCTGTTTCATAATCAATGACTTTTAATTTTCTTATATTTACCACACTTCTTGCAGAAATAGTGACGGACGGTGTACCAACTTCTATCGCCCCAATCATCAACAACTTCAACTCTCCTCTCAAATAAGTATTCCCACTCGTGGCAACAGAACCATTTCTTTATAATGGCATCAATTAAACGCTTCATAACCAACTGTTCTCCTTTACAATTCTACCATCGTCTAACAACGTGTATAGTTTACCCTTATATGCCAGAGCAAAACACCATTGGCGGGCATACTTCAAATACTGATGCAATTTGTATCTATGCTGGTATTTCTGCACCTTTTCTCTTATTCTTCGTTTCATAATCAATATGTTAATATTAAATTTCCACTTTTGTGTAATTACTAAAATCACAATACAAGTATTGACACCAACCACCGAAGCGATATTTATCATTTAGATACCTACATTGGGAAGTCCACTTACTCTTTGTAATAATCTCGTACACCGTTCCTTTATGGATGAAAAGGTCGCCGACTTTTAAATTGGAAAGTTTAACTGTTTTCATTTCTTCCTTTCATTCCGTTCCCGATTGTCTTCCGAAACACACATCTTGCACCATGATGTCTTGATGTGATACGCCTTTCCGTTGCGATAGATTGTCCTGTCATAGAAGCAGGATAGTAGAAGCGGTCTTTTGCAGCGGCTGCACACCTTGCGTTCTACACCGTCCACCATCACCCGGTTCCTCGGTTTCCGCTTCACTATCTCGCACGGACCGCATTCGGATGCACCGTACTTCCGGCAATAGGCAAGGGAATGCTTGCCACATTTCGCGAAAGAGGTGCAATCGGAGCGGGGGACTGTCTGATGAACATTCATACTGCATCATCCAATAAGTCAAACAACGTGGGCGCGCTCACTTCCATTTCTGCTTCATACAAGTATGAAAGGCTGTCTTTCCAGTAATCGTAATTTAGTTCAGTAGATAATCCTTTACGTCCTAAATTAACAGCACAATAAGGAACGGTTCCGATACCACCGAACGGGTCGAATACCAGTTCACCCTTATTTGAATACCGTTCAATCAGTCTTTCGACAATATCCAGCTGAAGTGGGCAGATGTGGTTCTGCCGTTTCTTCTGCGACTGTCTCGTATTGAGTGTGCGCATTCGGGTTACATCATCCCATATCCAGGGCTTCTTGCTTACCGGGTCAACAGCCATGAACGTTTTAGGCAGCTTTCCGTAGGCTTCCAATTCCTCAGCGAATGATACATGTTCCTCGTAGTTATATATATGCTCGCGTTCATAATGCCTGAACAAATGGCGTATTTTATCAATACCGGCACCTTTCATATCTTCGTATGACAACAATGAATTGCCGGAGGATTTCCAGCTTGCATGAGCATCTATCTGCCAACGGGCCAACGAATATTCGCTTTTGTTCTTGGTCACCGGCAAATCAGCATAGGCCCGTGAGGTGTCAGAAGGAAGCTTGCGGAAAAGAAGGACATATTCAGGACAACCGATACCCATCTTTGAACCGTCCTTGCACATCTCCGTATATCCAAGCCGATAAGTCTGGTTATTCTCCCTCACTACATCCGTATCCACCGTGATGCGCCCCATGTAGCGGAAACCGTGTTTCATGTAGTGGAATACAGTCATTTCACTGAACGGGTCAATAGTGGGCATGCCGTCACCCGTAGCGTTGCCGAACAGTACGCGGTCTTTCACATGGATACAAGCCAACCGGCCAGGCTTCAATATACGCATCAATTCAGGAGTAAGGTAATCCATCTGCTCAAAGAACTTGCTATTGTCCTCATTATGCCCGAAGTCATTATAGGTCGGAGTGTACTCATAGTGGTTGGAGAACGGGATGCTGGTTACAATCAGGTCTACTGAATTATTTTCCATTTTCTGACATTCAAGAACATTGTCGTTATTTATGGCCCTCCAAAGTTTGCCGGATTTCTCTTCCCGACTGGCGAACATCCACCGCATCATTTTTTCCTCTGCCTGCAAACCGAACAAACCGTTCTCGCGGACTATATCGGTCATCTTGGCTACCATTTGGCGGTGTTGCGCCCACTTCTGCATGAAGCTCTTGTATATCTCTCCCTCGCTTTCCGCATAGACCAGATAAAGGTCAACCGGATGCTGCTGCATAAACCGGTAGATACGGGCTATTGCCTGGAATTTGTCATTGAAACGGTAGTCGATGAACATGATTGCCTTGTGGCAGTGGTATTGGAAGTTCAAACCTTCACCAAGCATTTCAGGTTTGGCGGCCAGATATTTCAGACGTCCGTCTTTGAAATCCGCTATCACCTTGTCCGCTTCATCATCATCCTGCGAACCATATACAGCCTTACATCCGGGTATGGCGTCACATAATGCCTTCCGTTCATTTTCCAAGTCATGCCATAAAAGGAAATGGTCGTCCTTGTTTTCCGGGCGGTTGATAATCTCTACCACACGGGCAACCTTTTCCTGCATGTTGTCCCGGCGTTCTTTCGCAGCGTCGGCAAGACCGAGAGCAGCCTCACGAAACATCTTCACTTGTCCGTCACGGTCGGCTCCGGCAGTGGAGTTATCCACACTAACCACTTCCTCATGTACACGCAGTTCAGGCAGTTCATATCCTATATCGGGATAACCGAGGTCGGACGGTTTAGTGAGGAACAACGCCCATGTACTTACCCAAAGCCAGAACTCCTTTTCCTTATGCGGGTAAAGAGTAAGATTATTTGCCTTCGTACTGTCACGCTGAAAAAAACGGGTAAGCGCCTGCCCTGTATCCATCACACCGAGATAACCGGCATAATGTATCAATTCCTTGTATCTATTAGGTGATGGTGTGGCAGTAGCGACAAACCTGTACGGTACTTCTGCAAACAAGGGAAGAAACTCCTGATAGGTCTTAGTACCAAAACCACGCAGTACACTCGCTTCATCCAATGATGTTACGGCAAAGTAGGAAGGTTCTATTCTTACCCCGTCTTCACCGTCACGCACACGTTCGTAGTTTGTGACCATGATGTCGGTCGGGCATATCATCACATCAGCCATAGTTCGTACATAGGTCACTTTCATGTGCAGATGTTGTTCCGCTTGTGTAAGGAACTCAACTACTACACGCTTGGGACATACTATCAGCCCTTTGCCACCTTTGTGTTTCAGAACTACCCGAAGTATCTCCAACTGAGTAACGGTTTTCTGCATACCGAAACTGGAGAATATCGCACGGCAACCGCCGGACACCGCCCAACGAACAGTATCTTTCACATGGGGATATAGCGACGGGGTTAATTCATCCGGATTGACTTCAAATCCGGTCTGACGACTGATGGCCATCTTGTCTTTTAAAAATTCTATATATTCTTTCATTATGCTATTTCTTTCAATAATTTCATTGTTTCACTTCTTTAGGTTTCCAATCAGACGGTAATTTTGCCCACTTGCGGAACTTGGCGTCGAAGTCGTCCATGTCCCTGAACATATCTATCTTCGATTTCTCTGTCTCTACGAGTGAGGAGAATTCCAGAAAGTACAAATCTGCGCTTTTAACGAAATTGTTATGCAGCTTCTTAAGGTTTCCGAGAAGCAGTCCTTTGGCGCTCATCAAGTCTGCCGCTTCCTCCATCAGCATGTTGGCTTCGCAGTTAAGTATGTGTGCGGCTGAAAGAAGGCTGTTCATTCTGTCAATGCTACCATCGGCTGTGGCGGCGTCAATTAATTGTTTTCTTGGTTTCATAATCGTGTATAAATTATTTATTTCTTATTTGGATAAACCCTCGTTTTTCGCATTCACGAAGAAGCAACAAATCTTCTTTTTTAATTTCGCATGGCGTTTCGTGGTTGATGCTCATATACCGTGAAATTCCGAATTTCCTGCATATATCGTTATAGTTATAGAAACGCTTTTGTCGACCTTTTGCCATCCAACAGATTGTTAGTTTCATACGTTTTACCCCTATTAAAACTCGCTTGGCTTCTTTTCCAGACCCTCGTATCTTTTTCTATTCAATTCAGCAATCAATTCATCCGACATCCTCAAGGCGTTGATGGCAGATTTGTCACCGGACAGTGCACGTTTTTTAAGTTCCTCCCGATATTCTTCGTAGAACATCCCATTGGTTGTTCTTTGCTCATCAGCCATGTGTGATTTATGCTCATTCCATGACTGGCTATCAGCAATAGCACAACGTTCTTTGTTGTATTCACGTAACCAGCCCATAATAACTTGCCCGTCTATGCGGTTGTAACTTTCTCCATATTTCATTTTCATTGCATTTTTGAAACACAATTTGAAATCGTCAGTTTTCATGTAAGGGTATTCCTCAATGATTAAGTCTACGGTCATTGCAACCTGTGTGTCAGACATGGTATTAACCACATTGAAGAACGCCAAAGCGTCAGCAATTAAAATTACCAATATGGCTCTCGCCTGCGGCTCTCCGAGTTTTCTGATTATAGTCCCTATGGCCGGCTCATTGCTTAGAAATACATCCTCAACTTTTTTCGGGCGTAGAGTTTCGCAATATTTCTCCGGCGAGGTCTTTAAGACGACTAACCGATTCTCTTCTTGTGGTGACAGTATCAGTTCGTTTCCCATTATAATTTCCTTCCAATATTTTAGTAAAGTTTGCTTGTTTGAAAATCCAATCAAAGTCACATTTCCAATTGCGGTCATTAGCTCCCAGCAGAAATGGGGATTGAAGAATGAGATTGAAAACAGTCCTCACTGACTCTTTTCCATATTGGGCTATCCGGGCTTTTACAGCCTTTTTTCTCACATCGGTCATTGATTTTATCTGCTGGAGTCTATCTTTGAATGTGGAATTATAGTATTCCATCAATCCGCTGTAATCAATCTTTTCAGAAAGAGAGGGCGAAGAAAGCTTGTCTTTCTTTGATACTCCGTCAGGAGTATTTTCTTTCTTTTGCTGGGAAGATATATCTATATACTCTCTTTCTTCTTCTTTCTTTGTATTTGTGCCCTCCGTGTGCCCTGATTTTTGCAAAAGTTCGGATTGCGGCAGATTGTTGTTCACAGACTGTGCCCCAAGTTGTGCCCTTAGCTGTGCCCATTCGGACTGTAATTCTTTGATTTTCTTTTCAATATCTGTGCCCTTGCATGTGCCCTTACTTGTGCCCATTGGATTATATTCTTCATATTTACATAGGGTTATAAGGTTCATTCCCTGATTGCACTCAACAGTTATCATACCTTTTTTCTTAAGATGTACAAGAAAGGAACGCACTTTCTTTTCAGACCATTTCCAGCGTTGAGATAAAAATCTTATGGATGCAGGATATTGACCTCTTGAATAAGAGATTTCTCGACCTCCGATACTCTCCTTTCGGGGCGTTGCCTCAAATCGTGCAGACTGGATTAAGTCTAACCACGCTTCACAACTGCTAAAAGTACGGGCTTCATTCCACATTTCATTCGAGAAAAACCTGCGGCTTAGCCTCAAAAATCCTTCGTCCATAGTTTTAGAATCTCACGTTTGTTAATTGCCTTCCTTTCGAGTAAACTGCCCATTTCCCATTTCCACTATCAAACAACCGTAAGTCCGACACCTCTCCGAAACGTTTGATATTACCGCATAAATCCACAATCCAGCCACATTCTTTGGAAGGATGCGGGCGGATGGCACGACCGACTATCTGATACCACATAGCAAGCGACATTGTAGGACGTGCCATAACGACTGTATCAAGTTCCGGATAGTCAAAGCCGGTGGTTAATACCCCGACATTCGCCACTACCGAAATTTCACCAGCCTTGAATGCTTCAAGTATCCTTTCGCGCTCACCTTTTGGGGTGTCACCCGAAACGATTGCGGCTCCGGGTATAGACCAGGTAAGCCGCTCCGCTTCTTTCAGAAAACGGGTAAAGACTAAAATACCTTTCCGTTTTCCTCCGGCTTTGGGATTCATCAGTCTTTGGACAATATGAACGAGATAGCCGTAAAAGTCTATCCGTTCATATTCTCTTTGAACTGACCTATCTGTATAATCGGCACCAGTAGTATTTACTTTCAAGTTAAGTTCGTTCCATCCCAAAGGATTCATTGGATAGTAATTCAACTTCGCCAAATAGCCCATATCTAATAGGGTTGATACCTGTACATGATAAATGACCTCTGAAAAGACATGAGGCTTTGTCCGGGTGATAAATTTCAGCATAGAACCAAAGTCACGGCTGGAACTTAAACGATACGGTGTAGCTGTCAGTCCAAGAACCTTACACTTCACCGCATCAAAAAAATCTTTGTACATACCCTCTTTAGGGTTAACAAGGTGGCATTCGTCCACGATGATGTTCTTGAAGTGGGTGAACAGTTCGGGATGATTCTTCACACTGCCGATGGTGGCGAATGTTATCCGGCTTATTTCTTTTGAGTTAAAGGATGCAGAATAGATGCTGCAATCAAGAATACCGTATGAACAGAGTTTCTTGAAATTCTGTTCGAGTATTTCCTTCGAGGGCTGGAACACCAAGGTATGACCGTCAAGCCTTGCGGCTATATCCGCTATGATAAGCGACTTTCCGCTGCCCGTAGGTAACACCATAATGGCATTTGTTTTCTTCGCCTTGTTATTGAAGAAAGAAACGGCAGTATCAGAGGCTTTCTGTTGGTAATCTCGTAATACATAACTCATAAACCTTTCTCCTTTCGTAACTTCTTATTAAGTGCTTTGTAATACTTGATTAGTTGCTCATACTCAAAATCTGATATCTTAGTATTTGATGCAGCTTTCACTTTTAGCAAGTCAAAATACTGTTGTCCGATTTTGGCTATCAAATTCTCACGGTAGCCTTCAAGGTGGTCGGCACGGAAACGGTTGCACGCACGGCATTCGGCATGGCAATTGTTCTCATCAAACCGTGTTGCCAAATGTGTACGACTGAAATAGTGCCCGCAGTCTGCTTGTGTAAACGGTTTTATCTGCCCGCACGAGATACATCTAAAATATCCGTTTGGCATTGCATCACGAAGCCGGATAAAAAGGGAAAACTCCTTGTCGAGCTTAGCTTTCAAATCCGGCTTCTTCTTTATTGTTATCCCTGCTTTATCAAACAGAGGTAAAGGCTTGTCTTTCTTCTTGGCCTTTGTTCGTTTTATGTAGTATGGCATTATTTAAATCCCCATTCTTTCATGTAGTCAATGTTTTCAGGAAATCCCTCTACTGATTTAGGACTAAGGAATATTTTCTCACTCTTCAATGGAGTGCCTCCCCAAACAGTAGCAGGGCATTCTTCATATTCTTCTTTAGAAACTTCACTTACATTAAAATGGGGTTGGAAGCCATATCCCATTACGCTTTCCCCTAAGTAAGTACCAAACTTCTTTAAAGCCCATTGAAATGCAATATCTTTATATAGGTAATGTTTAGAAAACACAGCCACATATATTTTATGAGAGAAATTTCCTGTTTCTGTTAAGTCAGGATTATATCTGATACAGAAATACTTAATACGTGAAAGTATTTCTTCAACAAACCTTTCATGCTGTTCGCAATCTTCTTTCGTTAAGAACTCTTTCCCGTCATTTGCAATGTAAATAGTCTTGGTAATTTCTTTTGTTTCCATGCTGTTTTTTATTAAAGCCCCGAAGCGTATTCTCCGGGGCACAACCATTATTTACTAACCCTTGCCATTTATGTGTGGCTCACATTTATGTGGAGATGGGGCGATTCGAACACCCAATTAAGGACTTATCCTTTTGCGCTACTTCTAAGGTTAATTACTCCTTATATCTCACGTACCGTACTTTCTACCATGTGCACCTCTCGAAAGTCAAAAGCACTCCACTGCGCACCCCCATTTTCGCCCGCCCCATCTTCACAGACCGGACAGGCAGGTTAACAAAGTTATTCCATATAAGCCATTGAAAACTCTTTCGGAATAAACCGCCCGACCGGAATAGGTTTGGCTGATTCAATAGCCGTGTGAATTTCTCTCTTTTTGAACTCATGTCCCTTTTCTTTGGCTTGTTTCTCACATTCTTCCTCTTTGTTTTTGAGATAGTGGGTAATAAGCATCATCGCTCTGTCAACGTTGAAGGTGTTCACGACAAAGGTTTGGACTCTTTCGTCTTCATTCTCCCCTTCCGTGAATGTGATTTTCGTCTCAATCTGATAGAATTTCTTTTCATTGGGCTTGGAATCTCCCTCTTCTTCATCTTCTTCCGTTACAGAATCGTTTAAAAGGAATGTATCTTTTAATTCTTCGAGGGTGGCATCATCTATCTTGCGTTCTTTCAAATTGTCAGTAAGAATCACGCAAGAATCGAATTCCTTGACCATTGTCAAGGTGAATCCGAACATATAGTTTAGTTCGATGTAATCTTTCAAGATACTACAAGAATTCTCCAATCCGGTGGCATACAGCAGGAACTTATGTTTCTTGTCCCCTATTTGTGCCTGTGCAAGATAGGGATATAAGAATTTGTTCTCGTTCTCGAATGCCAAGCGGTTCTGGTTGCTGACTTCCACTTCCTTGATGCCGTCAGCTTCCATACTGAAACGAATTTTCGCCAAAGTGTCTTGGTCTATCAGCGTGCCACGGTCAAAAAGAATTTCATTCCGTTCGATGATTACTGTTTCACCTGTATCTTCATCAATGAAAGACTCCTCCCATGTTTTGAGGACACGTTTTGCAAGGTACATGTTGAGCATCTTTTTCGGGTCAGATGTCACATACCTGATTTCTGTTTTTCTTGTTTCTATCATAGAAATTCTTTATTGTACATTGTTTAACAAGTGCTTCTTGTAATTAGAGCGTACAAACGATTGTTCTTCGTCATTTAAAGAGTATGCCTTTACCATGAACTTCATTGCCATATCTTCGTTATTGTCGGACAACGGATAGTAATCAGTGGCAAACTTGCAAGAAAGCGTTTCAAGACGGTCGTATTTGTTGCGAACCTCACGAACACGTTCTGTTATCTCCTGTACTAATTCAGCCGATTCGGAAAGTTGCTTTTCGTATTCCTTTTTATCTTTCTCCGCTTGTTCTTTCATTACCTTGTTCTGTGCGGCAAAATTTGAAATCTTAGCATATAGTTCATTGGAGTAAGCCCAGCCTGAAAGAATATCAAAATCTGAGTTCCCGTTGAACTTGTATCGTTCACTCTTTTTAAGGTACTTGTATTCACTTCCAAGTCTATTCCAATCGTAATCAACTTTTCGTAAAGACTTTGCACTTTTCAGGATTTCCGCAACCTTAGTAGCTTCCTCAATGTCAGTAAAAGCAAAACCATCCAAAAGTGGGATAGAGAAATACTGTGTGTCGGCAGGTTCAATCTCGAACAATTCTGGAACTTTCGGTTTATCTAAAAGTTTAATGCCTTCCTCCATCATGCGGAGTTTTATCATTTTTTGGACATCTTCGTCCGACAAAGCGATTATTTCTTGCTCTGTCATTTCGCTAATATTCTTCATAATCTCAATATTTTAAATAAATTCTTTATTACGTTCAATTTCTTGTTGTGCGTAAATAAGCATTTGTTGTTCGTTAGCTGCTGGTAAGTAGATACCAGCGACAGATGCACTCCAATTTCGGAAACGGTCAATACTCAAAGTCATTTCACCTGTTGTCAGCTCGGCAGAACTGCGCAAATAGGTTACTTCATTGCCTTTCTTGTTGACCATCTTACGTTCAAACAAATCACGGTTGCAAGTCCTCTTATAAAAATCAATTTTTGC
>CAUHML010000071.1 GCA_959606905.1 uncultured Bacteroides sp.
TGTTTAAGAAAGAGTTTATCAACATATGAAATTATAAGGTATTTAAGGCCGGATGTTTTGGATAGTAGCTTATAAAGTGGAAGATGTTTACTGATTTTTTATGAGTGAATGTAAATAAGTGATTTGGAATGGAGAAAAATTTAAGGATCTTTTCCTTATTGTTTACAAGATAACAATAAGGAAAAGATCCTTAAATTTAAATTATTGCTGGTATTGGCCATTCACTATAACATTTTTCATACGAATATTGTGAAAAGCATCTTTATTCCATTGGGAAAATTTAGTTTCGATCTTTACATCTTTAAATGAAAAATTGGATAACTCATACTCAGCTTCATTTTTATTCACATTTAGAAATTTGTCACATTTCAGTTCTATGTTGTGCATCGTGATATGGCTTCCGTAGGATTTAGGAATCGTTGTTCTTCCTTTCAAGTCATAAAATTGTTTCCATGACGAAACTCCTAGTAAAGCCTTGCAGAAACCTTTTACATTTTCTACTGTGATGTATTCAT
This sequence comes from uncultured Bacteroides sp., assembly GCA_959606905.1. Next base: position 516 of record CAUHML010000071.1, read on the forward strand.
AGTGTTGCGGAGTATCAGGCCGCATTTTCAATAGAAGTAGTTCATTACCGCCTTCTGCTCTGCAATTGCGCATTAATACATTATAGACATGGATGGACTCGCTGCCACAAGTCATGCAACTGCCAGTAGTATGATCAAAGAAACAATCTTCTATTAGAATGTTTTTATTGGGACCGTTATAAGTATCCTGATCGGCATAAGGTCCTTTTCCACCTTTAAAGCAGATGGCGTCATCATTTACAGTAAACCGGCATCCTTTAATATGAAAATTGGTACATACATCCATATCTATACCGTCCGCACTAGCTGATTTTATAGGTTTGATAGGAGAGAAAATTCGTAGATTGAGTAATTTCACTTTATCGCAGCGATAATAATGGCTGGTCCAAAAAGGAGAGTTCTGTAAAGTCACATCAGCAACCTGCACATTACGGCAATGAGCTATGTAAAGTAGGCGTGGTCGCATTTCATCCTTGTTTGTACATTGAGGATTCCATTCGCGACGTAGGCGGAAAGCTTTCCAGTAGGGAGTGCCGTTTCCGTCAATTGTACCTTTGCCGCTAATTGTAAAGGTATCTAACCCGTCGGCATTGATTAATGCACCGAAGTATTTGCAGTATTCACCTTCAATGCGAGTCATGAGGAGAGGGAAATCCATAATGTTCTCACTACCTAGTAAGGTGGCGCCTTTTGACAAATAAAGATGAGTCCCTTGTTTGAAAAAGAGGGAACCGCTTTTATAAATTCCTTCAGGGATGTAAATGACCCCACCGCCATTGGCTGCCGCTTCGTCTATGATCTTTTGTATTTTTTGTGTTTGAACGATATGGGGATTGCTTTCAATTCCATAATCGGAAAGGTCGTATTTTTTTCCTAAGGAGTCAGGATGGACCACTTTAGTTTGGAGAAACCATTCGGAGATAGGAGTACCATCAGGAAACACATTTTGTTTTCTTTGTTCTTTTTTTGCCATTGAGGGTACTATTATGCTCAAGCATAACAGGAGTGATAGTAATTGTTTCATAAATAAGTTTTTCATTTGGTTCATATTATGTGGATGACAAAGAAAAACAATAACAGTCAATTGTATCTGTATTTATTGTTTTATTCAATGGAAAATTGTACGGCTTGATTCTTTTCATTAAGGCGGATGGTTGTGATATAGAGAGATTCCTTAGTCTGGAAAGAACAATTCAGGAGCCTTTTTTTATCTGCACAGTCGTTTCTCCAAACTTATAAAAGCTTGAATAAATCGCGCTTTTTGCCCTGTTTATACTATTTTCCATCTATGTAGATTCTTTTCCATATTTTCAGAGGTTTGTGGCTGTTCCGGCTATTTTTTATTCATGGCATTATATCTAGTTTTGCCATGTTCCTTGATGAAGAAATGAAGGGATTAGATTTTATGTATAACTTTAATTAATTACAAATGAAAGACTCGGAGAACAAACTATCGGGAAGTATGCATTCTTTTAAAAGGATGCTTTCCTTTGGTATTCTTATGGTAATTGCGATGACCCTGTTTGCTCAGGTTAAGAATGTATCGGGCGTGGTGCTTGATAAAAAAGGGGAGAGCATAATTGGTGCCAGTGTATTGGTGAAAGGTACTACTAATGGTACGATTACCGATTTTGACGGTAATTTTGTTTTGAGGAATGTGGCCGACAATGCCATTTTGCAGATTAGTTTTGTCGGATATCAAACTTCAGATGTATCAGTTAAGGGACAGAACAATATTAAGGTGGTATTGTCAGAAGATACTGAAACATTGGATGAGGTGGTAGTCATAGGATATGGCTCGGTTAAGAAAAGCACTTTGACGGGTGCGGTTGCCAAAATGGATTCTAAGGCAATAGAGGATCGTCCTTTGGCTCGTGCAGAGAATGCTTTGCAAGGTCAATTGGCTGGAGTGACAGTACGTAATACAACAGGTGAGCCGGGAGCCGATATGCAGATCCGTGTCCGCGGTGCGGCTTCTGTCAATGCAAATTCCGATCCACTTTATGTGGTTGATGGGGTGCCTATGAATACGTTGAGCGGATTGAATCCTTCGGATATCGCTTCCATAGAAGTTTTGAAAGATGCTGCTTCTGCTGCGATTTATGGTTCACGTGGTTCCAATGGAGTTGTTTTGGTTAGTACTAAACAAGGTAAGAGTGGAAAAGCGAAGGTGGCGTTCAATGCTAGTTTCGGTGTACAGACATTAGAGAAAAAAATGGATGTGCTTAATGCGACGGAATGGATGGAATTTAAATTGAGATGGAATGATGCAAACTATTTGCAGGAAGCGAAGAAATTGGGTTTGACTAGTGCCAGTATAAAGGATGATAATGCCACACGTTTGTCTAATCTCGGAATTCAGGCAGGTACGGCAAACTCTTATCTGGTTGTTTTTGATGAACGTTGGTTTAACTATTTGGGAGATGACATGAGGAATGCGCATACTTATACTCCCAATCCGGAACAACTTAGCCTGTTGGATTGGCAGGATGAGTTTTTTCGTAACTCTATCGTACAGGATTATAGTTTGAATGTTTCGGGAGGGACGGAAAACACATCTTATTTATTCTCAGGTGGATATATGAATCAGGCTGGTATCGTTACCGGTACGGGATATGAAAGATTCTCTTTTCGTGCCAATATTGAATCAAAGATAAACAAATATCTTACAATAGGTATGAATATGGCTCCTACGTATATTGTGCAGGATGGTTCCGGACAGGCAAATGGTAAGGATTCCCAGGTACATCAGGCTTTGTATGCTACACCGGTATCGGAACCGGGGGTAGGATATATGACAAATGTTGATCCGAATCCCTATTATCTTTGGGCGGGAAGCACATCGAGTCCGGTTTATAATATGGAGAAGAATATCAAACAGAATAGAATGATGCGTTTGGTTGGGAATGCTTTCGTACGTATCACTCCGTTTAAAGATTTCAGGGTAGAACTTTCTGCTTCGGCTAATTATTATGATTTGGATGGAAATGATTATAAGTACACTAGTACAACCGGTAGTTGGGCGCAGGGAGAAGGACAAAACTCTTCGGGGGGGCATAATACGGAAAGAAAATGGAGTACTCTTTTGCAGGCTCTTGCAAATTATGACCATGTTTTTGGCAATCATGGAATTAGTGTAATGGCGGGTTTTTCTTCCGAACAGAGTAATCTTGGTTTCAGTACGGCCCAATCTTTTAACAAACCATTTCCCAATGATGCCATAACAGGTTCCTTTGATGGTTCGAAAGTTACAGCAGGAACTAATACGGTAACAGAGAAAACAGCGAATAAATTGTTGTCTGTGTTTGGACGTTTGCAATATAATTATGCAGAACGTTATATGTTGTCCGGTAGTTTGCGTTATGATGGCGGTTCCGTATTCGGAGCTAACAATAAGTGGGGCATCTTTCCGGCTGTTTCCGGAGGTTGGTTAGTGTCAAATGAGAAATTCTTTAAAAATTGGAGAATGTCTTGGTGGAATACATTGAAGCTGAGGGCTAGCTATGGTGTGACCGGTAATAATTCTATCAGTAACACGGCTGCTTATCCTACTTTGTCTGCAGGAAATTATGCAGGTGCTCCCGGTTATAAGGCAAATTCTTTAGGTAATGCTGATTTAGGTTGGGAAAAAACACATAGTACTGATGTTGCGCTTGATTTAGGATTCTTCAATAATAGAATTCAATTGTCGCTGGATTGGTATACCAAGAATACGACTGATTTGTTATATCAGGTACCTGTGGAAGGAGCTTCCGGTTTTACTACCGTTTGGGATAATTTAGGAGATATCCATAATGAAGGCTTTGAGATCGAATTGAATACGCATAATCTCACAGGAAAATTTTCATGGAGTACGTCATTCAATATGTCATATAATAAAAATGAGGTGAAAGCTCTAGGGAAAGATAATACTCCGGTATATTCGGGATTTGATAAGAACAATCCGTCTAATATTCTGACTGTGGGAAAGCCTGTTAATACATTCTATATGTATGATGCAATAGGTGTATGGAAAAATCAAGCTGAAATTGATGCTTATAGTGCTGCCCATGGAGGAAAGCCGGTTACTTTTGAAGGAAAACAAATTGTACCGGGTGATATCCGATACAAAGATGTAAATAATGATGGTGTGTTCGATAAAGATAATGACAGGGACTATTTAGGTAGTCCTACTCCTAAATTAGTATTTGGAATGACGAATACTTTTACTTACAGAAATTTTGATTTGTCTATCTTGATGACAGCTCAGACAGGAGGAAAGATTTTTGGTGTATTGGGACGTGCCATTGACCGTCCGGGTATGGGGGCTAAAGGGAATGCTTTAGGACATTGGAGAGAGGCATGGTGGTCGGAAGATGAGCCGGGCAATGGAAAAGTACCTTATATTTTAAGTTCTACTACAGGTGCTACGTTAGACTCCCGATGGTTATATTCTTCCAATTATCTGCGTATCAAGAATTTGACTTTGGGGTATAAATTACCTATTAATCCTAAATTTATTTCCTATGCACGTGTATATGTATCCATTGAAAATCTGGCTAAATGGGATAGTTATTATGGAGGGTACTCTCCGGAGGCGGCCAATACGGCAGCCAGTTCCTCACCCGGAGGTAGCAGTGCTTTGGGATTGGACTATGGTGGTTATCCTTCACCGAGAATTTACACTTTGGGTATCAACGTTAATTTCTAATAAAAATATAGAGCTATGTTCAAATTAAAAAATATATTGCAATTGAGTGCATTGATGTTCTTTGTTATGTCGTGCGATGATTATTTGGAAACTCCTCCTGCTGATTTAATGACCTCTGATGGTTTCTATCAGACTCCCAGTCAGTCTGAACAAGGGGTGGTAGGTATTTATTCCGATTTGCGTGAACTTGCCAATTCAGAGTATTTATTGATGTCTGAATGTCGTTCGGATAATGCATGGACAGAACCAAGACCTAATGGGTTGAGAGATTTTTCAGAGATAAGCACATTCAGAGCTACCAGTGATTTGGCAACTTTTAATAGTGTATGGAATACATGGTATAAAGTAATTTATGATGCGAATACTGCTATTGCCAAAATAGCAGGATGTAACTTTGAATCGAATGATAAGATTAAAAAGCAGTTTATGGGCGAAGTCTATTTTCTGAGAGGATGGGCTTATTTTGAGTTATCACGCCTTTTTGGTAATGTTCCGATTATTGATGCTCCTTTATCGCCTAGTGAAGTGAAGAAAGTACCTCAATCGTCTGCACGGGAAGTTTTGGATAATATAGTGGTTCCTGATTTGATTAATGCGCAGACGATGCTTCCTCTAAAAGAAAATATGGTGAGTGCGAATGGAACTTCGATTGTATTGCAGGGGCGTGCGGACAAGATGGCGGCAGAAGCTATGCTGGCACGTGTGTATATGACTTTGGCGGGTTTCCCATATTATGATTCCGATGCCAAGATATTAGCTAAAAAGCAATTGGAAATTGTGTTGAATTACTCAAAATCCAATCAGAATAAATATTGGGCTCCGACACTTGATGAATGGAGAAAGCAGTGGATGCCGAGCACGGATTATTATAATAAATACTCTATTTTTGCTATTCAGTATCGTACGGGAGGAACAGGCAACAGCGCTTTGTTTAATTTCAGTATGGCTCTACCTCCTTCCTATACGAATAGAAGAATCTTTGGAAATGAAATTTATGTGGAAAAGAGTTTGATGTATGAATTTGATAAAATTTATTCTGATGGGAAAAAAGATGGAAGAGGGAATGGTTTTTCTGTTCTGACAGGATATGAGGCAGAGCCTAATTATCCGGCTTATACGAATACAAAAGAGAAATTGATTTTGGAAGATGGTTCGCAAGTGGATGTTTATACAAAATCAATGTTTTATAAGTTTATGCCTAGTAAACGGAAGATAGCGGAACTTGGGATGTCACTGACTCCGGAAGTCACAATGAAAGACGATAATGACTGGCCTGTAAATCTTCCTATTTTACGCTTGGAAGATATGATGTTGATGTATGCTGAGTTATTGGTTGAAGAAGGTAAAATAATGGAAGCTGTAGCTTATGTGAATGATATCCGTAAAAGAGCCGGTTGTGATGAGGTGAATACGGTAAGTGCTGCAGATGCTTTGAAATTGATAAAACGGGAGCGTAGAATAGAATTAATGGGAGAAGGAGTGCGTTGGTTTGATTTGGTGCGTTGGGGGGAATGGCAAACGGAAATTCAAAGTTTATTTGATAGTTATCATAATCCGGATGGTACCGATAAGAATAATGTAAAGACAGGACGTTATTTATATCCTATTCCATTGAATCAATTAAATGTGACTCCGGGATTATATAAACAAAATGAGGGATATTAAGTATATAAGTTAAACAAAGTTAGTTTTGAAGGTGAAAAGGTAAAGAGGTGTGTCAAAAGCTATTTTTGATAATTGCTTTGTTATGTGGCACACCCTCTTTTTATCGGAAAATAGAGAAGTAGATTATTTATGAAAAATAAAAAGTTGCTTATTGCCATTTTGTGCATATTTGTATTTGATTTGCCGGGGGCTGCTAATCGCATTCGGCAGAATTTTGACTTTGACTGGCAGTTTAGATTAGGAGAAAATGGAGATTTTAGAGAGGTACAATTACCGCATGACTGGAGTGTGGAGTTGGATTTTGATGAAAAAGCAGGAGGAGCGAGTGGTTATTTGCCGGGTGGCATAGGTTGGTATCGCAAATCTTTTATGATTCCGGCGAGTTACAAAAATCAAAAAGTTAGTCTTGTTTTTGATGGTATTTATCATAAAGCTACTATTTTTTTGAATGGAAAGGAGATTGCTTATCATCGTTATGGATATACTTCGTTTGAAACAGATCTGACCCCTTTCCTGAAATATGGAGAGAGTAATGACTTGAAAATCAAGGTAGATCATTCAGAAATTTCTCGCTGGTATACTGGTTCCGGCATTTATCGGCATGTCTGGTTGCAAGTGACTAACCCTATTCATGTAAAAATGTGGGGAACTTATGTTACGACACCGGAGATAACTGAATCCCAGGCAACGGTCAAGATTGTCACTACTATCGAAAACTCCATGGAGTTACCGACAACAGTGATTGTCCAGCAACGCCTGTTGGATGGTGATGGAAAAATTGTAAAAGCAGAAGGTAAAGAGGTGATGGCCCGGACTACGTTGAAACTTGATAAAGAAAAAACAGCTGAAGTAGTTCAGAATTTGTTAGTCAGCCATCCTAAATTATGGGATTTGGATTTTCCCTATCGTTATACGGTGGAAACCATTATAAAAAAAGGAGGAAAGACAATTGATAAATATCTGACTCCTTTTGGAATACGTTCAGTGAAATTTGATAAAGACAAGGGTTTTTTTCTCAATAACAAACATCTTAAGCTGAAAGGCATGTGCCTTCATCAGGATGCAGGATGTTTGGGAACGGCTGTACCGGATAGGGCTTATGAACGCCGTTTGCTTATTTTAAAGGAATTTGGCACGAATGCTATCCGTTGCTCGCATAATCCTCCTTCTCCGGAATTTCTTAACTATTGTGATTCTATTGGCTTTTTGGTTATAGATGAGGCTTTTGATAAATGGAAATCGGGATATTATGAAGAATTTTTTGATTCTAGCTGGCAGCAGGATATCAGCGATATGGTAATTCGTGACCGTAATCATCCTTCTGTTATCTTGTGGAGTATAGGTAATGAGTTGGCTGAGGCAAAATTAAAAGATGATACAGGGATTGAACGTGCTGGTATGTTGCAGGATTTTGTACATCAACTGGATCCGAGCCGTCTTGTTATGCTCGCTTTGCAGCCGGGATTTGAAGATAAATTTGCTTCGGTGACAGATGTACTAGGGTATAATTATATGGAACCTCGGTTGATTTATGATAAAAAGAAATACCCGGAACGTATTTGCCTGATCAGTGAGAGCTATCCTTATTATAGTAGCATACGTGAATTTGATTCACGTGATTATGATGAGAAAAATCCATGGAATTATGTAATGGAACATGAATATATTTGTGGCTCTTTCATGTGGACCGGTGTGGATTATATTGGGGAGAGTTCAGGTTGGCCTAGTAAGGGATGGCCTTCTGCTCCGTTTGACATGTGTATGTCTGAAAAACCTAGAGGAGGATATTTTCGGGCTTTGTGGAATGAGAAGCCTTTTTTGGGACTTTATGTCATAGATTATAATTTGGATGAAGATCCGGGTAAAGACCATTGGCAAGCACCGGGAATGGTACACGATTGGACTTTTCCTTATCAGGATGCGCGTGTCATGCAGATTCAAACGCCGTCTAATTGTGACGAAGTGATGTTGATAGATCCTAGAGGAAAGGTATATGGACCTAGAAAGCCACGGGATTATATAAATAATACGATTAAATGGAATCAACCTTATCGTCCGGGTAAGGTGGTGGTGATAGGGTATAAAGATGGGATAGAAGTGTGCCGTGACAGTATACAGACTTCCGGAAATAAAGCTGTCCGTTTTACTCTGAAAGCGGATCGGGAACAGTTAAAGGCTGACGGGCAGGATTTATCTCATATCTCTTTGAATTTATATGATGAACAAGGCATCCCCATACGGATAGATGACAGACAAGTGAAAGTGACCGTGGAGGGTAACGGACGTTTGATGGGGATAGATAGTGGCGAGATGCGTCGTAGTGAACGTTTTAGCAGTCATACTTTACCCACTTATTTGGGTCGTGCCCAAATAGTAGTACAGGCAGGGCGTATGCGGGGACAGCTCAAAGTAAAAGTGGAGGTCGAAGGAATGGCATCGCAGGAACTTGTTCTGCTTGTTGGTTAGTAAAGACTTCCTAATTAAAAAAGGTATTATTCTGATGTTAAACCGAATGATATGAAAAATCGTATATTTTTTTTGTTGCTCTTCTTTGTTTGTCTGGAATGGAATGCATATGCAGTTATTGATATACAATCTATTCATATTACATCCAGTGACGGATTGGCCAATAATACAATTAGAGATATTTTTCAAGATAAGAAAGGCTTTATCTGGATTAGTACCACTAATGGACTGAGCCGGTATGATGGTCACTCTTTTATAACATTGTTACCGGAAAAGGATAGTCCGATTTCATTAGCGGATTATCATGTCAAGAAGATTGATGAAGATAAAAATGGTTTTTTATGGGTGCTTTCTACTTCAAATGTATTCAGTTGCTATGATTTAAGACATAATTGTTTTGTGGATTTTACAGGATGTGGGGAACACGACCAAGCTTATGCTTATCGTGTAGAAACTGCTAATGGTGATAATTGGTTATGGGATGGACAAAAAGGTTGCAGAAAGATTTCATTTGAAAATGAACATTTTTCCTCTGTGACATTTCAATGTGAAAATGGCAAACTACCTTCTAATAAAGTGAATAGTTTGATTGAAGATTCTAGAGGGAATGTTTGGATTTGTACTCAGGAAGGATTGGTGAAAGTAACAAGAAACAAAATCGAAGTAATTTCTGATATGCATAATTTCAGAGCAGCATTTTCTTATGAGAACGCATGCTTTTTTCTTGCTGATAATGGTGATATTTATGTTTATGATGAGGATGAAAAACTACATTTTGTTCAAAGAATCGGAAAGGATGACGTTGACTTTCATTTTACTACTCATTTTGGCACGAAAGATGATTGGTGGCTTTTTACAACAAAAGGAAGTTACAGGTTTCATTTATCTACCCGGCAGGTAAGATTAGACAACCCGATTAATATCCCCAACGCTCGTTTTGTCAGAGATAATCAGGGGGATTTCTATGTTTTTAATCAGACCGGTGTGTTGCATTATTTTCAGAAGGAAACCGGAATATGTAAAATACTGTCATTGATAGATGCCGCTCAGATGATGCCTGCTGCCGAGGAACGCTATGAAGTAATACAGGATAACAGAGGATTGATATGGATATCTACTTTTGGCTATGGTTTATTTGTGTATAATCCCCAAGAAGATATAATCAGCCATTACACTTATCAGGAGACTGGTAAAAATCTAGTTCATTCCAATTTTCTGCATAGCTTATTACTCGATCACTCGGGAAATGTATGGGTAGGATCGGAGTTTGCCGGTGTTACACTTTTGTCCGTATTAAGTGAAGGATCTTATCGTATTTATCCGGAACATGAGAGTATAAATGATTATGTGAATGCTATACGTACAGTGGTAAAGATGCCCGATGGTGGTTTCTGGTTTGGTACGCGTCAAGGGAATGTTTACGCTTATGATAAAAATTTGGAGGCTGCATCTTGTTATAAGATGCCATACAATTATATTTATGCGGCTTCTTGTGATGGAGATGGTAAATTATGGTTGGGAACCCGTACGATGGGTTTATGTATTGACGGACGTTGGTATCATAAAATGGCAGGTGATACCTTGTCATTGGCACATGAGAATATATTCGATATTTATCGTGATGATAAAAATAGGATGTGGATAGGAACTTTTGGGGGAGGACTGAATTTGGCGGTTTCACGAAAAGACAGGTATGTTTTTCGTAAGTTCCTGACTGGATCCGGTCGTTTGCAGGAAGTCAGGATGATCACTCAGGATAATAAAAAAAGGTTATGGGTAGGAACTAATAAGGGATTATGTGTTTTTTATGGAGATTCCATTATTGCTGATGCTCATAATTATAAACTTTATAATTATGAAAATGGAGATTTGCCCGGATATGAAATTAAATGTATTTTTCGTGATAGTCAGAATCGTATGTGGATAGGAATGTTGGGAGGCGGATTTTCTGTTTGTAACCCTAGTGAGGATTATAGGAACTTGAAATTTGTCCATTATTCCACAACTGATGGTTTGGTCAATAACATGGTAGAGTCTATTATCGAAGATAAGACTGGAAAAATATGGATTGCCACTCAGTATGGTTTATCTCGTTTTTCACCTGATACGGAAACTTTTGAAAATTTCTTCTTTTCAGCTTCTATGCAAGGAAATGTATATAACGAACATGGCGCTGCCATAACTGAAGATGGACTTTTGCTATTTGGAACAAATCATGGAGTCATAGTCATTGATCCTTTGAAAGTAACTTCATCTCCTATGACCCGGAATGTTATTCTAACTAATTTGAAAGTGAACGGAATCACAGTACAGGTTGGTGAGAAGGATTCTCCTTTGACACAGGCGTTAAGTTATACACAGAATATAAAATTAGATTATGACCAGAATTCATTCATTATAGAATTTTCAACATTGGATTATTCTTTGGCATTTCCTTCAAGGTTTATTTATAAATTGAGTCATTTTGATAATGAATGGAGTACCCCTTCTTCTTTGAATTTTGCTTCTTATAAAAATCTTTCTCCCGGCACTTATCATCTGCATGTAAAAGCATGTAATTCTGCTGGGATATGGAGTGATGAAGAAACTGTGCTCAATATTGTTATCACGCCTCCGTTTTGGGAAACCACTTGGGCCTATCTTTTTTATTTTCTTGTCGTTGTTATTGTGTTGTATGTTGCTTTTTGTTTGATACGGAATTTCAATAATTTACGGAATCGCATTCAGGTAGAAACACAGTTGACAGAGTACAAACTCATGTTTTTTACTAATATTTCACATGAATTCCGTACTCCGTTGACAATGATTCAGGGAGCTTTGGAAAAAATAGAGAGCTTGAATAAGATTCCCAAAGAGATGGTTTATCCCATACAGTTGATGAATAAAAGTACGAATAGGATGCTTCGTCTGATTAATCAATTGTTGGAATTTCGTAAAATGCAGAACAATAAACTTTCCTTGATGCTGGAAGAAACAGATGTGATGGTGTTCTTTTATGATATTTATCGAAGTTTCAAGGAAACGGCAGATGACAAACAGATTGATTTTCATTTTGCTCCTTCTACGTCATCTTATAAGATGTTTGTTGATCAAAGTAAATTGGATAAAATAGTCTATAATCTTCTTTCGAATGCTTTAAAATATACTCCTAAAGGAGGAAAGGTTGTTTTTGCAATTATCGTTAATGAGGAAGTGGGGAAATTATTTATATCGGTTAGTGACAACGGCGTAGGGATTCCTAAGGAGAAGCAAGGAGAGCTGTTTTCCCGTTTCATGCAAAGTGGTTTTTCACATAACAGTGTGGGAATCGGTTTACATTTGACTTATGAACTGGTAAATGTACATAAAGGAAGCATTTCATTTGATGAAAATGAGGGAGGTGGTTCTGTGTTTACTGTTATCTTACCGTTAGATTCCAGTGTTTATGGAAAAAACGATTTCCTAGTATCAAGCATCCTTCAGGAAGAATCGTTTGTTCATGAGCAGTGTGATACCTATTTAACAGTAAATCATGATTCAGTGACCCCGGACCCTTTGAATAAAAAAAGAATATTGATAATAGAAGATGATGGAGATGTGCGTAAGTTTTTAGAAACGGAACTTGGTATTTATTTTGAGATCATAAGTGAACCGGATGGGCTTTCCGGTTTACAAAAAGCTCAGTCTTTTGAGGTAGATTTGATTATTTGTGATGTATTGATGCCTGGTATGAATGGCTTTGATGTGACACGTAAACTGAAACGTGATTTTGAGACCAGTCATATTCCCATTATTTTGCTGACTGCTATGAGCACTTCGGAAAATAAACTTGAAGGGGTAGAAAGTGGTGCGGATGCATACATAACGAAGCCTTTCAGTTCCAGATTGTTATTAGCACGTATATTTCAACTTATTGAACAGAGGGAAAAGTTAAAACGAAAATTCTCTAATGACCCTGCTATGACAAGTCAGGCTTTATGTTCTACAGAACTGGATAGGAAATTTGGTGAAAAATTGCAGACTATTTTGGAAAAACAATTGGACAACCCGGAATTCACTATAGAGGATTTTGCATCTGCGGTGGGGGTAAGCCGTGCTGCTTTTTTTCGGAAAGTAAAAGGAGTGACCGGATATACACCTAATGAATATATGCGTATCCTTCGTATGAAAAGGGCTATGGAACTTTTGCAGGAGGGTATATACAATGTAAGTGAAATAGCTTATAAAGTAGGAATGAATGACCCTCTTTATTTTAGTAAATGCTTCAAATCTCACTTTGGAGCACCCCCTTCGGCTTATCTGCATAAAAAATAAATAAAGGAGCGCTTGAAAGATTATAATGTTTTCTTATTTTTGATGGATTTATACCATAAAAAGGTGACTAGCACGATAAATGCAAGGAAAATGGTAATCATTTCTGATTGGTATGTCATTGGTTCCACCCAGATTTCGTGGAAGGCATTCCATCTTCCCATAACTTCTACGAAAGTCCAAAATACGACTACTGTAGCAATAGAAAAACGGAGAGCGTATCCCCATTGACTGATATTTATCAATCTTCGGAACATAAATAGTGATCCTACAAGGCAGCCGAATGCAACCAATGCGGTGATAGGATGGCGGTCACCTATAAAATTATCATCATAGCAGAATAGCAATACCATGTAATTGGTCCATAAAATAAGATTCAGCTCCATGAAAGTAACCAGTGAGGTGTGGCGTGTCATGGGACGCATTTCTACTTGTACTTTGCTGTTGCGGAAAAATACCCGTTGCAGATAATTGAAAAAATCGCATCCGCTTTTTATATTGAATAAGTAGAGTAACATGAACATAATCCAAAATCCGAAAGAAGAGGGCATGATCAGATATTCTGGTTTGGTTACCACTTCTCCGTCTACTATGAGTGGCTGTACTCCGAAACGATGTGCGTAATACACATAAATGAATTCAATCCATCCTGTCCAAAATAACAGACCTCCGAATAGCCCCCAAAGAGTTTGTTGAGTATCTCCTTTGGCAAATACGCCCGTTATGACCATTATTAAGCCTATTAATCCCATGAAAAAGGTTGCGTAATGCATGGTTACCGGTTCCATCAGGTGTTCCATTAAGATCATCAATGCATGTCCTAGCGGCATGGTAAACAATACAATTAGGAATGAGGTGATACCGATAAACACATTTCTTTTTTTTAGTTTCATTTTTTCTTCTTTCTTTCTATGTGATATAAAATTACAAATAAAGTTCCGAATATAAGTGCCGCCCATGTGATACTGATTACTACTAAGTATCGATTATATAAATATTCCCCATCTTCGGGAGTATGGTTCAAAGTGCAAAGCAAACATCGGCACAATGGATTATTTGCGTCGTGGGAACAATAGGAGTAAATAAGGAATGACAGACTACCTATAAGTAGGGTTAGTACAGCCAGAATCTCTATCTTTCTATGATGAAGTGTCTTGTTCACAGGCATTTCATGATGTACCAGTTTAACCATGCTTGTTTTTTTTTGCAAAATTAGTTATAGAAGTATATACTGACAATACCTATTAATGGTGATAAAATCCAGTTTTATACCTAAAAATAAGTACTTGTGTACTTTATTATATATGTGATTATTAGCAATAAAACCCCAATTTTTAGGTATTGTGTACCCTTGGTAGTAAGGGTAACTTTGCAACAAATTTTAAAACATAAAATAATAACTATTAATCAATAAAACAAAAGTATTATGAAATTGAAAAACTATTTAGCGATGATGGCTATTGCATTGTGTGCAGTAGCATGTAGTGATGATGATAATAAAAAGGAAGATACCGTGATCCCGGCTCAGGAGGTTGCTGGTACTTACAATGGAACATTATCACTCTCAGTATCAGGAAATGATCAAGGAACGTCAGAC
>CAUHML010000072.1 GCA_959606905.1 uncultured Bacteroides sp.
TTGATTCCTGGCATTTTCAGGAAAATGTGCCCGAAGCCGATTATTTCCGTTGCCTCACCCGTATCGGGGAAACGCTCTACTTGGGGACAATGAGCCAGGGAGTAGTACGTTTTGATATGAAAAAGAAGACGTTTTCTCATACGATATCTTTAGGATGCGATGTTATTTCCGACATTTCCAGTGATGGAACAGAAACCGTCTATATAGCTACCGATGGCAATGGCGTCCATTTTCTTTCACATAAAAAACAGCAGGTGACGCGTCGTTTCTACCATGATGTAAGTGATAAGGAAGGGATTCGCAGTAATTCTGTCTACTCCTTACTCGTAGATGACAGGGGTGCCGTTTGGGTAGGGCATTTTCAGGCAGGCTTGGATTATTCACTCTACCAGAACGGTCTTTTCCGTACGTATGCCTATCCACCTTTGTTTAATTCGGCAAACCTCTCTATCCGTTCTTTCATAAGCAGAGGGCAGGAGAAAGTTATCGGTTCGCGTGACGGCTTGTTCTATATAAATGAGGCTACCGGAATGGTCAAGAGTTTTGTAAAACCTGTCCTGACCTCGGATTTGATACTGACAATCAGCTTCTATCAAGGAGAATATTATATAGGTACCTATGGGGGCGGCATGATGGTATTGAATCCGGAGACGTTATCGCTAAAATATTTCTCCCAAAGTGATACGGAGCTTTTTCAAAAAGGACATATCTTCTGTGTGAAACCGGATACAAAGGGAAATCTCTGGATAGGAACCTCACAGGGACTATTCAACTATAATGGGCAGACAAAACAGATAAAGCACTTTACCAGTGCCAATTCTCAACTGCCGGAGGGCAACGTGTATGAGGTCAGTTTTGATTCTACCGGTAAAGGGTGGATTGCCACTGAAACCGGTATGTGTATTTATGACCCGGCTTCCCAGAACTTGCGTTCCAATGTTTTTCCTGAAGGATTCGTGAATAAAGACAAAGTTCGAACGATTTATGAAGATTCCGAACATAACCTTTATTTTATCCGTGAGAAAGGGAGTTTGTTTACGTCTACGCTGACAATGGACCGCTTCTATAATCAGTCCGTATTTTCCACTCTTCCCGACAATTCTCTGATGGCGATTGTAGAGGATAATCAAGGTTGGTTGTGGGTAGGCTGTAATGACGGTTTGCTGCGTATAAAGAAAGAAGGCGAAGAGTATGACGCTTTCACTTTCAACGATGGAGTGCCCGGACCAACATTTACCAACGGAGCTGCCTATAAAGACGATAAAGGAATACTATGGTTCGGCAATACCAAAGGATTGATTTACGTTGACCCGAAGCGTGTGGATGAAGTACGTGGTAAGGCGCGTCCGATAGTATTTACAGATATATTGGCTAATGGTGTTTCTTTTACCGGTTCGTCTTTGAAATATAATCAGAATAATCTTACTTTCTGTTTTACGGATTTTGCCTACGGACTGCCTTCTGCCTTGCTGTATGAATATCAGTTGGAAGGGGTTGATAAAGACTGGAAACTATTGGCAGCACAGAACGAGGTTTCTTATTATGGACTTCCTTCCGGGACTTATACATTCCGTGTCCGTCTTCCGGGAAATGAACATTCGGAAGCTACCTGTCAAGTGACGGTACTTCCTATGATACCTTGGTGGGGATGGGCGCTTTTTGTCTTATTAATCATAGGAATTATAGCCTTTATACGTTATTATGTATGGAAGCGTATGCGCCGTTTACTCACTTCTCCTGTTCAGGTAGCTTCAACACCGGTGGAGGAAATATCCCGGAAAGAACAAGAGACGGAACAGTCGGAAACAATTGTTGAACAGTCGTCTACTGTTACCGAAGAGAAGTATAAGACGAATAGGTTAACTGAAGAAGAATGCGTGGAGCTTCATAGAAAACTGGTGGCTTATGTTGAGAAAGAAAAGCCTTATATTAATTCCGACTTGAAAATGGGTGATCTGGCTTCCGCATTAGATACTTCTTCGCATTCATTATCGTATCTTTTGAACCAGTATCTCAATCAGTCTTACTATGACTTTATCAATGAATACCGCGTCACTCAATTTAAGAAAATGGTAGAGGACAGTCACTATTCCCGCTATACGTTAACTGCATTGGCAGAACTTTGCGGCTTTAGTTCACGTGCTTCTTTTTTCCGGTCATTCAAAAAGAGTACGGGAGTCACTCCGAACGAATATATCCGTAGCATAGGTGGAACTGCTAAGGAGGAATAAATTTCGGTGAACCTCTTTTTTAATCTGTAATCTATTAATAGATAAGTTCTGCTTCATCCTGCATAAACTTTTCTTGTTCCTATTACAAAGTTGTTTTTCATAGGGATTAAATTATAAACGTAAGCTTTGTTTTTATAAACGCAACTTTCATTTATAAAAACGAAGGTTTCATTTATAAAAACAAAGCTTGCGTTTATAGTTTATTCTAAATCAACAGTAACTTTACTATAAGTACAAAGTAAGTTTGTCATTAATGCAATGAAACTTATCTCTAGTATTTCAGTGACAGCTTTAATGAGATACTAAAACGACAAGATGATAAAAGGAGAGAAGATAAAAGAATGAAGGGATGAAAGTAAAGGAGTGTAAGCTGAGCGAAAACATATTGTATTTAGCTTATAGAGTCTCATTTTATAAAATGAGACTCTATAAAGTTGAGGGTAATGTATTGATTATTAGGGTTATATATTAAAATGAGTCTATCTCGATTCGTTGAGATTGATATGCTCCATTTTCCGGTTACTATATCCGAAATCACCTTTATATTTGCATCGTGATTAAAACCGAAAAAGATAGTATTATGGAGACAATAACTAACACTTCCGACAACATTATCACTAATTCTTATAAAGAATATCATCAGGTGATTCTTACCTATATTACTTATCGTATCACTCATCGTTACGAAGCTGAGGATTTGGCTCAAGATGTGTTTGTACGTCTGCTGGACTATAAACAGATGCTCCGTCCGGATACAGTGAAGTATTTTTTGTTCGCCATTGCACGTAATATAGTAACCGATTATATTCGTCGGTATTATAAGAAACAGGAGATAGACAGTTATATGTATGATTTTGCCGTTACTTCGTCCAATGAGACAGAAGAGGCAATAATTGCCGATGACTTAGCTTCGGCTGAACAACGTCGGCTTGCTATCTTCCCCGAACAACGTCGGATAGTCTACACCTTAAGTCGTTATGGAGACAAGACATCTACTGAAATAGCGGAAGCCTTGCAACTCAGTCGTCGTACAGTAGAGAATCATCTATTTATAGGTCGTCGCGAAATGCGTGAGTTTTTCAGAAAATGTATTTAATCTTATTTATATAATATATAATCCTTTGTGCTTATGGAAAAAGAATCAGAATCTAGGGAGAGACATACTGATGCCTCATCAAATTTTAGAAAACAAGAAATAAACACTATTTTTAAACCTCAAATTTAATTTTATGAAACGAAGAGGATTAATTTTTAATTCGCGACCTGACAAGGCAGCAATGTTTGCGTTAGGGTTAATGCTGGGACTTTGTCCTGTCTCACAGGCGTGGGCCGATACGAATATAACTGACAGTCAAGTAGTGGCACAGGCTCAGAAGAAAGTGAAGGGGCAAGTGATTGATGCTACGGGCGAGCCGTTGATTGGCGTGAATATAAGTGTGATAGGCGGTACGGAAGGAACTATTACGGATATTGATGGAAATTATGCGATTAACGTACCTGCCGGAGCCAAACTGAAATTCAGCTATATCGGATATAAGGACCAGATTATAGATGTAGCTGCGCAAACGGTGATTAATGTAAAATTGCAGGAAGACAGCGAAGTGCTGGACGAAGTTGTGGTAGTAGGATATGGTTCGCAGAAGAAAGAAACATTGACCGGTGCCGTAACGGTAGTATCTGATAAAATGCTGACAAACAAAGGATCAATGTCCAGTCCCGTACAAGCCTTGCAAGGACAAGTTCCGGGGGTAATCATTACCCGTTCTTCCGGTGCTCCGGGCGATGAAAGCTGGGGTATGAAACTGCGTGGTGCTGTATCTGCCAATTCTACTGACCCGTTGGTTATCATTGATGGGGTGGAGTATGAGAGTGTGAATGAACTTCGTCTGTTAAACTCGGCAGATATCGAGTCTATCAATTTTTTGAAAGATGCCTCTGCCGCTATTTATGGTTCGAAAGCAGCCGGAGGTGTTGTTCTGGTAACTACAAAGCAGGCGAAAGAAGGGAAAGCAAAGATAGAATATAGTGGTTCTTATACACATAAGTTTGTAGGGTTGCAACCTAAGATGATGAGTATTGACCAATGGAGTGATGCTATTATTGCAGCTCGTACGAATGATGGTAAAGGTGCTGATGACCAGTGGATCCAGTATGCTAAGTTGGCGAAAGCTTATAAAGGAGGATATATTGATTTGTCCGTTAACCCCAATCCAATAACGGCGTTCGGGGATGTAGACGACTATGTATTCATGGATACTAACTGGCAGGATGTTTTATTTGGAAATGCAGGTTCCACGCAACATAACCTAAGCGTTTCAGGAGGAAATGATAAATCTCTGTATCGTTTGTCAGTGGGATATATGCATGATGATAGTACATTGAAATGGGGTAATAATAGCAATAAACGTTTCAATCTTCGTCTGACTAACACGGTAAAACTTACCGATGACTTTACAATTGAATCCGTGATTGCGTATAATCGTCAGGACCAGGTTTCTCCTACTATGATTGGCAGTGTGCTGACCTCCAGTTATCCGCAGCCGGGACTTCCGTCTTCTACAATGGATGGTAAACCTTATCACTGGGGAGGAAACTATACTCCCAACTGGTATGCTGAATTAGGTGGAGATAATAATTTGAAGGTTTCCGGTATCAATATCAGTGAGAATCTGAAATATAAGCTCACTTCTTATTTGGACGCAGTGGTTAATCTGGGATATAATACTTCTACTGCTACTCGCGATGCAGTGAAAAATAGTATTACCTGGTACACTTATGACGGGACGCTTAGTACAGCGAAACCCAATGCGATCTATAATCCGAATCAGGCATCGACCGAATATTCCAAATCATTTGCGCGTACGGACTACTATTCTGTTTCCGGTTATTTGAATTTTCATCAGACATTTGCGGAAAAGCATACGGTGAGTGCGATGTTAGGTGCCCAGTACAATCTGAAGGAATATGATTATACAGTTGTGACGGCAAAGGACGTACAGAGTTCGCTGGAAATACTTAACGGCTCGGGGGATATTTTTTTAAAGAACTCTGCCAAAACTTCTTCGCCTGACAAATGGCAGGAAGCGATGATGTCTTATTTCGGACGTTTCAATTATAACTATTTGTCGAAATATCTATTGGAAGCTAACTTGCGTTATGACGGATCATCCAAGTTCCTTCCGGAAAACCGTTGGGATTTCTTTTATGGCTTTTCCGGTGGTTGGCGTCTTACTGAAGAGAATTTTATGAAGAATGTGAAATTCTTGAACGAACTGAAACTCAGGCTTTCGTATGGTGTGGTAGGTAATCAGTCCGGGATATCTCGTTATGATGGCAGACAACTTTATAACTTCAATTCTGTGAACGGAGCTTATCTGGGTGACGGCAGAGTATCTTACGTAAAGAGTAACGGTGAAATTGCTACTACGGGGCGTAGTTGGGAACGGATCCATAATTATAACTTGGGTGTGGATTTCCAACTATTTAATAGCCGCCTTCAAGGTACTGTGGAACTGTTTATGAAGAAAAACAATAATATGTTGATTGCTGTAACTTATCCGGGCATTTTGGGTGACAAGGCACCTGCTTCCAATAGCGGTAAGTTTGAAGCGAAAGGTTATGAAGGCACTTTGACATGGTCGGACAAAATCGGGAAAGTAAATTACCACATTGGCGGTACGTTTACATACGCGGATAATAAATTGGTAGACTACGGAGGAGTAACAGTTTTCAAATCCGGATTTATAGACAAGCAACAAGGATATTCCCTAAATTCAGTGTTTGGATTGAAGTACTGCGGAAAGATTCAGACAGAGGAACAATTGCGTAAATATAAATATCAATACTACAACGGAAACGGGATTGGTATTCCGAGCGATATTCGTTTGGGAGATAATATGTATGAAGATGTGAATGGGGATGGCGTACTAGATGAAAAGGATTATGTGTATCTGGGTTCTGATGACCCGAAAATCTCTTATTCATTCAATTTGGGGCTGGAATGGAACAACTTTGACTTCTCCGCAGTCTTTCAGGGAGTTGCCAAACGTACCATTTTCCGCGACAGTAGCAATGATAATTACCGTATCCCGATGAAAGCCGCTCATTTAAATTCGACTACACAGTCGGTCGGGGATGTATGGAGCCCTGAAAATAGAGGCGGGCGTTATCCGACATATACGAATATAAACTCTATAAACGATTATAACTACCAGTGTTCGTCCTGGTCGGTAGAAAATGGTAATTATTTGCGCTTGAAAAGTGTGACATTGGGATATAACTTCCCGACTTCGCTTCTGAACAAGATAAGAGTGATTAGCAGGATGCGTGTCTATGTGTCGGGCAATGACTTGTGGGAAGTTAGTAAAATTAACGACGGATGGGATCCGGAAGCTTCCCGTAAAGTTTCAGGAAACGGTCGTTTTCCCTTCAATCGTACTTGTACCGTAGGATTAGATTTAACCTTTTAATAGTTAGAATATGAAGATTATAAATATAATAAAAGCAATATTGCTGCTGTCAGTGGTGATAACTCTTCCTTCTTGTCTGGATCTTGATCCTAAGGCTCAGTTGGCAGATGCGAATTTGTGGCAGACTCCGAATGATTATAAATTATATACCAATCAATTTTATGAATGGCCGCGTGATTTTGCTGCTGCTCTTTTCGATGGGCCGCATAGTGACACGCGTTCGGACCTGATCACATCTAGTGACTACAATGAATATAGTAAAGGAGTCAATACGATTCCTGTATCGGATGGTAATTATACAGGAGCCTATACTAAAATCCGTTATGCTAATATCTTATTACAGAATGCGGAGAATTATGCCAATCTGAATGATATAGCGCGCTATGTAGCAGAAGCTAAGTTTTTCCGTGCCTATGAGTATTTTGACTTGTTACAGCTTTTCGGAGATGCGATTATTGTGACCAAACCGGTTGATATAGACGCTGCAGAAATGAATGCGGCTCGTAATGACCGTTCGGAAGTAGCCGATCTTATTATCAGAGATTTGCAGGAAGCTATTCCTGATCTGCCGAGAGAAAGTGAGATTTCTACTGCCGATAAAGGGCGTGTTTCTAAAGGTGCGGCTCAAGCATTTCTGTCGCGTGTGGCATTGTATGAAGGGACTTGGCAGAAGTTCAGATCGGGCGACGTAACACGGGTTAATGATTTGCTGGATATTGCGGCAAGTGCTGCCTGGGATGTGATTGACAGCAAGCAATATGAAATCTTTAAACCGGAAGAGTTGGGAACGACAGCTTACAAATATCTGTTCATTCTGGAAAACGCGCAATCCAATCCGGCTAATATTACAAAGGCCAAGAATCTAGAGTACATTTTCTCTCGTCGTCATGATGAAGTGATTGCTCCGATTGGAAAGAATATAACGAAAGCTTGCTTTGCCAATGTACAGTGGATTACGCGTAAGTTGGCCGAAATGTATTTGGGTGCGGACGGACTTCCTATTCATAATCCGAATTCTACAGTAGGAGTGAACTATTCTTCTCCTCAACAGGAATATGCCAAACGCGATAATCGTATGAACAACACATTGATGATTCCCGGAAATAGATATTGGAATAATAACGCGCCCCATACTACCTGGACGGATGCAGATAAGGCGGCTTTTGACAATAAACCATTCTATCCCACTAGCGGCAGCGGATATCATAATCAGAAATGGGCTACTGAGCGTGATGTGAAAGATACGTATGAAGGATATGATTTCCCGGTTATCCGCTATGCGGAGGTATTGCTGAATTATACGGAAGCTGTGTACGAGAGATATGCTGCTACCGATGGAAGCATTACGGATGAGTCTAAGGTGGATGCGGCCTTGAAATATTTGAATGAAGTTCGTAAACGGGTAAATCCGGATATGCCGGATTTGACAGTCTCGTTTGCCGCAACAAAAGGATTAAGTCTGCGGGAAGAGATTCGTCGTGAACGTACGGTGGAACTTTTCAATGAAGGTTTCCGTATAGACGATTTGAAACGTTGGAAGACGGCTGAAGTGGAAATGCCTAAAAATATGTTGGGAGTGAAATGGAGTACAACGGGTGATTGGAGTACATGGGCCACTGCCTGGAAACCTTCATACTCTACGGATACAGATGATGCCGGTATTGCGGGATGCCTGATGATTGAAACGGATCGTGTTTGGGAAAATAAGAACTATCTTTATCCGATTCCATCCGATCAGAAGCAATTGAATCCCAACATCGGTCAGAATCCGGGATGGTAACGTATTTATAAACCGAAGATTATAAAGAATATAATTATGAGATATACATTATTTAGTTTGGCTTTTCTTACGGCTATCTGTTTTACTGCATGTGATGATAGTAAAGAGTATGGAGACGGACTGGAGGAGAAGACCTTGATTTCAGAGATTACATTGGCTAACGTAGAAAATGGAAAACTGACTTTGGCTGCGTCTGTGGACTATATGGACTCTTTGATACAGTGTAAGATTGTACCGGAACAGCCGACCAACAGGAAGGTAAGCTGGTCTTCGTCAGATGAAAATGTGGCTACGGTAACACAAGACGGACTTGTACATGCGGTGAGTGCAGGCAAGGCGAATATTGTTGTGACTCCTGAAATTGGATTCGGAGCAAGCACCTTTTTTGAATTGACGGTAGTACCGGAGTTTATTCCGATTGCGGATTTTGAGTTTACGGATGATGATAAGAAGGATTTGTATGTTTCCGAAGAGAGGAGTTTGCGCCCCACTCTGTTGCCGGCAGGACACACTTATTCTATGGTGACTTGGAAGAGTAGTGATGAATCTATTGCTACTGTGACAAAAGAAGGTGTAGTGAGAGGTGTTAACGGAGGTACGAGTACAACGGGAAAGACTGTCACTATTACTGCTATTTCTTTAGATAGGGGAGGTTACGAGGAATCCTTTGATTTGAAGATTATACCGATTATATATGTTGAAAGTCTGACATTTGGTGAGCAGGAGGATTTATTGCCGGGCGAAAGTGCTAAGCTGAACTTTACAACCGTTCCGGTGGATGCGACTATAGCTTCTTTAAAGTGGTCCAGTAGTAATACGGATGTTATAGAGGTGAATGATCAGGGTGTGGTAACCGCCAAAGCTTATGGAGAAGCTACCATTACCGCCACTACGACAACTGAAGTTTCGTATACAACTACGGTTAAAGTACCTTATGGCTTGATGAAATATTCATTTGATACCTCATTGTCTCCTTGGTATTTGAAGCAGGCGGATGGGTATACTTCATCTGCCGAGTTTAAAGCAGGAGGAGCAGTTGTGAAAATGGTTCCTAATCCTTCAAAGGGAAATTCTTGCCGTGCGGATCTTGTATTGACGTCAAATGGCAGTTATAAAGATAAGGTCTATTTGAATGTTGGGGTATATCCTTATCTGGCCATAAAAATGATCCGACCTTATGGAGCTGGTAAATTGCAAGGTAACATTAAACTTGATACACAGTATGGTGCCTATTTGGAGAATAGTGGCAGCGGAAGTAATAAATATACAATATTAGACGGTGCTGAAACTCCGGGAAGTCCGGAAGTATATTATTATGATCTGCAAAGAGAAAATGCTGTTGGAAATGGATCGAATAAACCTTTCCATACTTTCTCTAAAACAGAACCGGAAGAAATAAAGACACTCCAATTTGTAATGGCGGACTTCAAAGAAGCTAACGGCTCAAATACGGAATATACAGTATATTGGGTACGGACTTTCAAAACTATTGAGGATTTAAAAGCTTTCGTTGAAAATGAAAACACTAATAATTAATAAAGACTATGAGAACTAGAAATATATTCATCCTGTTTACGATGCTTGCGCTCCATTTGAGCGCATGCACCGACATCGAAGATGGTACTACCGATATTGATTCGTGGCCTGCTATTAATGAGTATACCCTTGCTCATCCCTGTATGCTGCATACTGCAGCCGATTTATCTTATGTTGCATCAAAGTTGACCGTAGCTCCTTGGAGTGAAGGATATGATAAATTGAAGAACTCCGGATATTCCTATGCGGGATATGTTCCTACGCCGCAGGAGGTATTGGGACGTATGGACCAGGGGAACTGGGCCAGCAAGTTTCCGGAATGGTGGAATAACTATACTTATTTCTATAAAGACGCTGCCGCTGCTTATCAGCTGGCACTTCGTTGGAAACTGGAAGGTGACGTTGCTTGCGGGCAAACAGCTGTTAAGATATTGAATGCCTGGGCTGAAACTTGCAAAGGATTGGTTCGTGTCAAGAGTTTGGCAAATGATAGAACCTATGACGCGAATGGTGAAATAGCCGATCCGAACGAATATCTTATTTCTATTAATGTCCACCAAATGGCTAATGCTGCCGAAATTATGCGTACGGATGAGACGCTCTTCACAAAAGCTCAATTGTCGGCGTTCCAGACAATGATGAAGAATGTATTTTATCCTGCCGCTTCTGATTTTCTGGCTCATAAGGAAGCATGCAAACAGCATAGCTGGCTTAACTGGGATTTAGCTCAGATGACATCGATTCTCTCTATCGGCATTCTTTGTGATGATCAGGACAAAATCAATGAGGCTATTTTGTATTTTAAGTATGGAGTAGGCAATGGTAGTATAGACAACGCTGTTCCTTTTCTTCATCAGGATCCGGATGGACACGGAGTATTGGGCCAAGGACAGGAATCCGGCCGTGACCAGGGGCACGCTACACTTTGTATTGCTTTGATGGGTGCTTTCTGCCAAATGGCATATAATATCGGCGAGGACCTTTTTGCTTATCAGGATAATAAAGTACTTGCTATGGCAGAATACACGGCTAAGTATAATCTATGGAAAGACTTTGATGATCGGTCTTCTACCTCCAATGAGAAATTTGTGTATAGCAAAGAGGGATTCCCTTATAGTTTTTACGAGAACTGTAGTTGGCAATGTCCTGCGCTTTCTTCCAAAGAAGAAAATGATAAGTCGAGAGGAGAGATTCGTCCTTGTTGGGCACTGATCTACTATCATTATAAAACAAAAGGGATAGAAGCTTATTATACTAAAAAGTTTATGGATGGTATGGGTGTAGAAGGTGGCGGTGGTCATTACGGTTCTACTAGCGGCGGATTCGACCAACTGGGATTCGGGACTTTGATGTATACGAAAGAATAATTGGAAGCTTTATAGAAAAAAAATAGTGGAGGGGATTAGGTATTTACTTAATCCCCTTCGTATATATAAGCAAATAGATTGTTTGAAATGAAAGTTATTAGATTCGGTTTTTCGGTTGGTTAGTTTTTTTATAAAGGTAGAAAGAATCTGTTTTTAGGAATAACGATTGAATTTAGAATGAAATTGATTAGTAAGGTATATGCGTAAAAAGATTCTGTTTTTGGCAGGGATGATGGCTTGCTGCACATGGGCGGGCGCACAAGAAATTTCTAAGACCTGGGTGGCTGATAAGGGAAATGGTACTTATCAGAACCCGGTTCTTCATGCTGATTATTCCGATCCGGATGTGTGTGCAGTCGGAGATGATTTTTATATGACGGCATCCAGTTTTAATTGCATTCCCGGCATTCCTATCCTTCACTCCGGAGATTTGGTGAATTGGTCGTTGGTGAACTATGCGTTACCGGTGCAGGAACCGAAAGAATTTTTCGATAAAGCCCAACATGGTAAAGGGGTATGGGCGCCGTCTATCCGTTTCCATAACGGAGAGTTTTATATCTACTGGGGCGATCCGGACTATGGGATTTACATGATAAAGACGAAAGACCCGAAAGGCAAATGGAGTAACCCCGTATTGGTGAAAGTCGGAAAAGGGATGATTGATGCTACTCCCTTGTGGGATGAAGACGGGAAAGTATATCTGATATATGCCTATGCCGGAAGCCGTAGTGGGGTGAACAGTATTCTTGTGATTTCAGAATTGAATGCAGAAGGAACGGAAGTCGTTTCTGATCCGGTAATGGTATTCGATGGTAACGACGGAAAGAATCATACGGTAGAAGGTCCGAAACTCTATAAACGGAATGGATACTATTATATTTTTGCTCCGGCAGGTGGTGTGGCTAACGGTTGGCAGTTGGTGCTTCGCTCGAAGAACATCTATGGACCTTATGAGTCGAAAATTGTAATGGTACAAGGGCAGACGAATATAAACGGTCCTCATCAAGGCGGTTGGGTAGATACTAATACGGGTGAGTCTTGGTTTATTCATTTTCAGGATAAGGGAGCTTACGGACGTGTGATTCACTTGAATCCGATGAACTGGGTAAATGACTGGCCGGTAATCGGAGCGGATAAAGACAAGGACGGTTGCGGTGAACCTGTGACTACTTATAAGAAACCGAATGTAGGAAAGACTTATCCGATAACCACTCCACCGGAGAGTGATGAGTTCAATACCCGGCATTTAGGGTTACAGTGGCAATGGCACGCTAATAAGCAAGATACTTATGGATTCACTACCGATTTGGGATATCTTCGCCTGTATGCGGGCAGTCTCTCGAAAGAATTTGTGAACTTCTGGGAGGTGCCGAATCTGTTGATGCAGAAGTTTCCGGCCGAAGAATTTACAGCTACCACTAAGTTGACGTTTACCGCCAAACAGAATGGTGAACAAGCCGGACTCATTGTAATGGGATGGGATTACAGTTATCTTTCGATTCGCAAGGCGGGGGATAAATTTATTCTGCAACAGGCTGTTTGTAAAGATGCGGAACGGCAGAATCCCGAACAGGTAAAAGAGTTGGCAAGTATACCGGTAGAATATCTGAAGATGCCCGGTGTAGCAGATAATGAATGGAAAACAGTTTATTTGCGAGTAAAAGTCCGTAGAGGTGCTGTCTGTACATTTGCTTATAGTCTGGACGGAAAGAAATATACGACGGTAGGAGAGGCTTTCACTGCCCGTCAAGGCAAGTGGATAGGAGCTAAAGTCGGTGTATTCTGTGTGACTCCTAACGAAGGAAATCGTGGTTGGGCGGATATAGACTGGTTCCGGATGACTAAGTAATTGATAGATAACTGACAAAGAGAAATAAAGATTAAGAATTAATACGAAGATAGTAAGATTAAGATGAAAAAGTTGGTAGTAGGTTTGGCTGTGATGTTAGGGTTCTGTATGTGTGCTCATCAGCCTTCCGGTACATTAGATGTGAATAAGGCATTGGATTACTGTGCAGAGCAGACACAACGTACGCTTGCGGAGCTGAAAACAGATTCCGGAATCGATTATACGATGATGCCGCGTAATATCATGGCCGATGAGCAACATTGGAACTGTCGTAAAGCGACGAAAGAAGAATGGTGTGCGGGATTCTGGCCGGGAGTGCTGTGGTATGATTATGAATATACGCAAGATAAGCATATTAAGGAAGAAGCGGAGAAGTTTACGAACTCTCTGGAGTTTCTTTCCAAGATTCCGGCTTTCGATCATGATTTGGGATTCCTTGTTTTTTGCAGTTATGGAAACGGTTATCGGCTAACCAAGAATCCGGCATATAAACAAGTAATTCTGGATACTGCCGACACACTGGCTACTTTATTCAATCCGGTAGTAGGAACAATACTTTCATGGCCTCGTGAAGTAGAACCTCGTAACTGGCCGCACAATACAATCATGGACAATATGATCAACCTCGAAATGCTTTTTTGGGCGGCAAAGAACGGCGGCAATCCCTACTTATATGATGTAGCGGTAGCACATGCCGACAAGACCATGAAATGCCACTTTCGTCCCGACTATACTTCGTATCACGTTGCTGTATATGATACAATTACAGGTAATCTGATTAAAGGTGTCACTCACCAGGGATATGCCGACAGTACTATGTGGGCGCGTGGGCAAGCATGGGCGATTTATGGATACACAGTAGTCTATCGAGAAACGAAAGACCCTAAATATCTTGACTTTGTGCAGAAAGTGACGGATGTCTATTTGGAAAGACTTCCTGAAGACAAAGTACCCTACTGGGATTTCGACGATCCGGGAATACCGGACGCTCCCCGTGATGCTTCAGCAGCAGCAGTTGTAGCTTCCGCCTTGCTCGAACTGTCCACTTATCTTCCGAATGGAAAAGGAAAATATTATAAAGACGCTGCAATCGAAATGTTGGCAAGTCTAAGTTCCCGCCACTATCAGAGTGGCAAAAGTAAACCTTCATTCTTATTGCATAGTGTAGGACATTGGCCGAATCATTCGGAAATAGATGCGTCTATTATTTATGCAGACTACTATTATATCGAAGCATTGCTAAGATTAAAACGTTTGCGGGAAGGACAAACAGTACAAGGATAAATATTTATACCGGTCTGTTGCGGAAAGTAACGATACGAATATAATATTACAAGGTAAAAAAAGAAATGCTCTGCAAAGAACGTTCAGTTCTCGCAGAGCATTTTTACTGGTTAGGGTTAGGTTCTTTTATTATTGTTTCACCTTGATGATGTCATAGTTCAGATCGCTGACAGCTTCCTGTAAGCTATCGTTTACCAGACGAAGGGTGGTGTCGTTCACAATTACAAAATACATGGGAGCTTCACCGTTTTTCGGAGTTAACTTCACAGCCGTAACAGGTTTTTTGTTCACTACCTTGTGTACGGTTTGCTGTTTTCCGTTTGAGGTAAACGTCTTGTTTTGGCCCTGACCTTCAGCATCAAGGTAAGTCATATCCAGTGTATACGTAGTATCTACGCCGTCGGTTGCAGCGTTCAGGGTCAGTACATAGTCAATACCCGGACCGTCTGCAGCAGGAAGAGTACCTTCGTAAACTTCTGTCAGTTCGGTAATCGGAGTCATGGCAATGGCCAGACTGTCTGCTTCTGCCTCTGCGGTTTTGTTGGCTTTTGATTGGCAAGATGCCAAAGCAGCTACGACGGCTGCTAACATAATTACTTTTTTCATCGTTAAGTGCTTTAAGTTAATATAAATATAGTGAGCTATCGCTCG
>CAUHML010000073.1 GCA_959606905.1 uncultured Bacteroides sp.
GCCCCGTCGCAGACGGATATATTGGGAATCAATATCTTCCCCAGTGCATACTGCTTTTTATTGGTGAACAATGTTTTCAGGTTCGCAGCTGCCGTAATGTCGTATAATGTCACGCTACGGTCGTCTATTGGTTCGGGTGTTTTCGGATTGTGTATAATCTCGACTTCTCCCTGCACCAGTTCGCTTTCGCAATGTCTCGGCTGATGTTTCGGATTTCCTTTTCCCAATAATAGCCAGTTGTAGTCTACCTTGTCCCCTAATTTGTCGAGCAACAAGCGGAAATCGATGCTGTTTCGTGCCCCCCAATTGGTGACTGTGGCTCTCGAAACTCCCAGATATTCAGCTAGTTCGCTGTCTCTTTTTAGGTTTAACGCCTGTTTGGCACGCTTGATGATACCTAATACATCCAAATTTGTATCCATTCTGTTTTTTATTTAAAAGACTAATCCCGGATTTATAAATGGCAGCTATAAAATGGCTGACTAAAAAAATGTGTTTACTATATGTTTATAATCAATGACTTGTAAGATTGTTAATATTAAAAATGAAAATAAGTGTTTTATTTATGAAAAAATATTCTATCTTTGTCCCATTGATTAATAGAAAACGTTTCAAAAATATAAATTAAAAACGGATATGCCATGCAAAACTTCAAGAAAAACACCGAAACCTTGAAAATTTCTCATCCGCCACCTGCGGAAAGCTTGCTGATACCTGTTAACAGCTATTTCCTCAAATGTTAATAGCTATTTCTCTAACCATTAATACCTGAAATGCCAGATGTTAATACTTGGCAATAGGATAACAAAAGGATAACATATTGTATACGAATACTTCGTATTTGGATGATTACAGACCTGACTGATAAAAACTAGCATTTATAATTTATAATTGGATAACAAAATGAAAAGCTCAAAAGTACAAACACTGTGCGTTTGCGGATGTTGCAAACGCTCTCTTCCGGCAAGTGCCTTTTATATCAATAAGAAAACCGGTCTTCCCGGCAACTACTGTAAGGAATGTCGTAAAACTGTCAGCCGGAACCACCGGAAGAACGAGAAACGCTCCCTGGCATGCGACAGGGAAAGCAGTTATCCGGTAATTACCTCTACGGAAGATCCCACGTTGCGGCGGGAACTTATTCTGCATGCCCTTGAAACCGTAGCTGCCAGCATTGAACGGAAAAGGCGGAAAGTCCGTGAATCGGAATTTGAATACGAATCAGGTTCTGAATCTCAATCCGGATCAGTCTTTGAATTGGAATTGGAATTAGAATCAAAATCAGGATCAAAATTAGAATTGGCGGACTGATTTATAAAAACAATTTATATCATGGGACGAATAAAACAAGGGCTTGACTATTTCCCTTTGAATACCGATTTTATGCACGACCGTGTCGTACGCCGTGTGATGAAGCGTGAAGGCGATTCCGCCTTCACGATCCTGCTCTATACCCTGTCTTATCTATATTCGGGCGAGGGTTATTATATTCATGTCGACGATGACTTCTATGACGAACTCTCCGACCAGCTCTTCAGCACGGACAACGATAGTGTTCGCCGGGTGCTTCGTCTGTTTGTGGAGTACGGTTTCTTCGATTCCTCTCTCTACGAACGTTACGGCATCCTGACTTCCGCCGACATTCAGCGGCAGTTCCTTTTTATCACTAAACGCCGCAGCCGCCGTCATATTTCTCCGGACTACTGTCTGCTGCCGGATGAGGAAACCGTACACTCCACCCTTCCAGATGCTGTTGCAGAAACCCCGGATATTGTAACGCAAACCCTCGATACTGTAACAGAATCCCCGGATACTGCAACAAAAAGCACCTTCATAAAAAGAAAAGAAAAAGAAAGGAAAGAAAACATCCTCCCTAACCCTCCTTTGCCCAAAGGAGGGGATGAGGGAGAAGAAGGAGGAGATTTTTCTAACAGAAAACCGGCGAAGAAGAAACATGAACTGACACAGTCGGATATTGACCGGATGCAAGCTCCTGCTGACGGACACCCGCGCAACCTTTCCGGACTATTGGATAACCTTCGCCTTTATCATATTCCTCCCTCTGAACAGTATGCAATCGTACTGAAAAGTAATTACGGAGAAATCGGTGGTAAGGTTTGGAAGGGTTTCGGTGTCATTCGGGCAAGTGCCGGAAAGATCAAACTGCCCGGTCATTATTTGTTGAGTGTCCTGAATAACTGAATTAATAAGGGTTATGATGCTGCTGCGTTGTGTAATATGTTGTAAATTAGTGATATAACAACAACTTCTTATATTAACGAATTTATTAACGCACACTTTTAAAATCTCTTGCACAGACAGAAATAAGGTCTTATATTTGCATTGTCGATAAGCTTAAAGACACAGACAAACTAGAATTATTAACGACTAAAAACTATTACAATTATGCCAGTATTGTACAAACCCTTCCAGTCAACTCTGGAAGACAAAAAAAGCGGTAAAAAACTCTTCTACCCCCGAGTTGTACGTTCGGGAAACGTAGATTCCGCACAACTTTCGAAAGAGATAGCAGCCTACTCTTCCCTCTCTCCGGGTGACGTAAAAAACACACTCGACAACCTGGTGACGGTGATGGGTCAACACTTGCAATCTTCGGAAAGCGTAAGCGTGGACGGTCTTGGTACCTTCCGTATGGTGATGGTGGCTCGTGGCAAAGGTGTGGAAACCTCTGACGAAGTGTCGGCTGCACAGGCTACGCTTACCGTCCGTTTCCAACCGGCGACTACCAGGAACCTTGACCGCACTACCGCTACCCGTTCGATGGTGACCGGTGCGAAGTGTGCCCGTTATGATAAACTTGTTTCCGATGCGGGTAGTGCGGAAGGCGGCAACTCCGGTGGAAGCGACAAGCCCGGTGGAGGCGGTAATGAAGGAGGCGGAGAAGCGCCCGATCCGGCTGCATAAATGGCGTCACAGCAGTGAAGAGTACACAAAATGTAAACGACAAACGTCGTAGGCTTAACTAAACATTTGGCTTTTAACTAAACTAGAAATCATCCACTAACATGAGGATTATCAACTTGATTGTGGTGCATTGCAGCGCTACGAGGGAGGATTGTATACTTTCTCCGGAAGATTTGGACCGGTTGCACCGGCGTCGCGGATTTAACGGAACAGGCTATCACTACTACATCCGCAAGGATGGAACAGTGCACCTTACCCGGCCCGTGGAACGCATCGGAGCACACGCCAAAGGTTTCAACGCTCACTCGATAGGTATCTGCTATGAAGGTGGTCTGGACTGCCGGGGACGCCCGGCAGATACCCGGACCCCGGCACAGCGGGCTACGCTCCGGCAACTCGTCGGGCAACTACAGGAGAAATTTTCCGGCTGCCGGGTCTGCGGACACCGGGATCTTTCGCCGGACTTGAACGGAAACGGTGAGATAGAACCGGAAGAGTGGATTAAACAGTGCCCGTGCTTCGATGTGGCAAAGGAATTCAAGGAGTTCGGAGAATTTGCCGATAGAACTGACGAGACTGGAAGTACGGAAAAACACAGAGTAACACAACACATTAAAGAACAGAAAGGAGGTAAATGATGGCAATGAAGAAATCAGTATGGGATATGATCCTGAAGGTGGTTATCGCAGTGGCTTCGGCTTTGGCAGGCGTTTTAGGCGCTAATGCGATGAATTTGTAAAAGAGAAATGCTGAATAATCCCCACTATGCAAAATTGTGCGCGCCAGTTTGGCATGGCGGGGCTTTGTAGAATTATCCAATAGTGAATTATAACAATAAACACAATGACTAAACGAATTATATTCATATTATTAGCAGTATTTTGGGGATTGGGACTGCAGGCGCAAACCGTAGAAAAAGATGGTACCTATTATTATGACGCAATACCAGTGACATTCGACATTGGAAAAATGATATTTACGGATGTACGCGATACACGGAAAGTGCCACCTTGGTATAATAGCTTCATTTACATGCCTAAAGGGAGCAGCCATTATCAGAAGACTCAAGGGAATGCCGTTTTTTATCGGATGGAGATTCCGGCTTCGGGAAATGTAATTGTCCATAACTGGAACTCACGCATGGGATTTAGTTCCTTGTTTGTATATCGACTCCTTTCTGAACTTCAGCCAGACAGTGATGTAAACATAGAAGAGGTCGAAATTTTTGAAGAGGGAGACTTTATGTCCCCGGATTTTGATCCGGAGAAGCTTGGTATCCCTGAAGGTGCTTCTCATGGACTTGCTTATATCCATTTGAAAAATTTACCTGCCGGCACCTATTTTATTATTACTGCAGGATATAAATACATGAATGGTTCTGTTCCCAATGGAGAACTGGGAATAACTATTATAGCCGATTTATCACCTGGCATTCCTGATGAACCGGAAATTCTGCCGGAGGAACCGGATAATAGCCCGGTATGGTACCAATACGATCAGTCGGGTAATCGAATTAAAACTAATAAGAAATAGCAATATATATGAAAAATATGATACAAAGATTCATTATTTTAATAATCGCCTCACTGACGGCCCTTTCTGCAAAAGCGCAGGGCGCAACAACATTAGAAGGTGGTAATGACTACGCTAATACGGGGTACGAAGTAGGTGAAATACCTATTCAATACGCCCTTACTCCCACGGGAGCTGTTACCTATCAGGTGGCAATCGATATTCATCCTGATCCGGAAGACTTTCACCCCCGTTTGTCGTTCTGTTACAATAGCCAACAACGTGAAAGCGCATTGGGGTATGGGTGGAATATCAGTGGGCTCTCCGGTATCACCCACGTGGCTGGAACAATCTATTATGATGGAAAATCATCTCCTCTCTCTTTGAACGAAGATAAGTTGATGTTGGATGGTATCCGCTTGTTAAAAACTGGTACGAATAGTTGGCAAAGCGAACAGGGATTCGTGAAAGTGAAAAAATTGGCGAACGGTTCATTGCAAGCTCGTTATCCAGATGGAAACATCGCTTTGTTTGAAGCCTTTGCGCAAGCTCCTTTCAGCTACGTGATGACTTCATATACGAACCGTAAAGGTAGAACTATTAAATATGACTATACTCAGGTTGATAATTTACCTTATATTCGTAAGATTCTGTATGGAGAAGCTGGAAGCGTATATAATGATTCCATAGTATTTACCTATCGCAATGTGACTGATGACATCACACGCTATGTTGATGGAAAAGCATTTAAATATAGTCGTTTACTGGAAAAAGTGGAATCTTTTTATAAAAGTACACTGTGGCGGCGTTATCTGCTTTCTTATCAAAATAGAGGCGTGGATCTGCCGGTACAATTGGATTGCGAGACAGAAAGCGGCAAATTAACTCCTCTGCGTTTCAAGTACGGAGATGGAAGGAGCATTGAGTTTCTTAGTGGGCGTACTATTTATTTACAGAAGTATTTTCCGAATTCTGTTCAGGGAGCCAATTCTCACAGGTCACTTGCCTTGTCACGTGGAAAGTTTAGCCGGGCGTCGAAAAGTGACGGTTTAATTTCGTATCCGGTGTTAGGTGAGTATAAAGAAGACCAGCATTTACTGGTATATAAAGATTTGTCGACTTCTCCCGTTTCTCCCGTCATATTTACAGCAGGAAAAGGCTTTAAGCAATTGGAAGCGGTAGATGTGAATGGGGATGGATTGGAGGAACCGGTAAAAGTGAATTATGATGAAGATCGGTTGATGGTGTCTGTATATACAAATAATGTCGATCCTAATCGTCATTCGGATTATGTATACTCGGAATGGGATGGATATGTTCATGAACGGCAGGTACTTACCGGTGACTTTAATGGGGATGGAAAGGCAGAGCTGCTGGCTATATCCACTTGCTATGATTCGAATAGAAAGAAATATCCGTCACGTGCCTTGCTGGTAGACTTGAATAGCCGTAAAGCGATTTATAATGGAACCTGTTTTGACTTTGCACTGTACCAAGCAGATAGTCGGGCATTGCATGCCGATCGACTGATTCCTATGGATTATAATGGTGATGGAAAAACGGATATCTGTCTGATCAACATAAACGGTCTTTATGTTTACGAGTTTACCGGTGATGGGTTCAGGCAACTGGCATACTCTAGTGCTATTAATATCATGCACTTCAATTTTGAAAGCGGTACTATAAAGGACAGGGAACTGATGGTGGCTGATATGAACGGTGACGGGAATATGGATATTATTCTGGGGCCACGTCGTGTGCATTGTAAGGATGGGTTTAAACACTTCGGAGATGGAATTTGCCATGGTGCATGTGATAGTGAGAGTAATCTGAAAAGCGTTAGTGCGAGTGGATATAAACATTATGTACATCCCTACTCCGGCCAGGAGTGTATGGTTGATCCGAGTGTACCCCAGCGTGACTTGGTGGTCTTTGACTGGAATGTGGAGAACGGCAAGCAGTGGAAGTTTCTGTTATCAACCGGCAACTCTTCCTACAGTTCCGCTAATCCTGGATTTAAAGTGCATACAGAGGAATTGTTCTACTGTTTTCACGAGACGGTTGGGCAGAACTTCATGTTGGTGGATGTGGATAGTGACGGCTTGCCGGATTTGCTGCGTAACGTGCGTGGGAAAATCTATCTTCACTTGAACGAGAATGGAAAAATAAGTCAGAACTATAATATCCGTTCTGTTTTGCAAATGGATAATCTTTCGGCGCAGTTTGCTATGGCTAATGTAGCGCAATCTTACTACTGGTCGGGCGGGCTTATCTGCGTGGACAATGAGAATCTCCATGTATATGATTATTCTCATAACGAGTCAGAACAGCGTATGTTACATGACCTAACCGATAGTTATGGAGTGACTTCGAACCACTATTATATGGATATAATGAAAGTTCCCGAAAGTCGCTATAAGGGTACTTTGAGTCCATCATTTGGGTATATTAGTTACCCACATGCGGTAATGACTCCTCATCTGTATGTTCCGTCATGGCTGAAAAAAACAAAGGGAGGCGAGCAGCTTTCGTGGGAATACTACAACTATACTCATGCCGTTTTCCACTGTACGGGGCTGGGATTCCGTGGTTTCCGGAAAATTGAGACGGAAGACGTTATAAATAAACGTCTGATGACTTCCGTATTTGATCCGGAATTGTTAGGTGCGGAGATAAAAAAGGAAACTCCCACTGATACAGTTGTACGTAAATATGTGTTGGAGAGGGCACAGGATAAAACGATCCTTCTGAAATTACAGAAAGAAACGGTGAAGAATGCTCTCAATGAAACGGAAAAAGTGACTAGGTATGAACATAATGGGTATGGGCAGGTGGTTGCTGTATCCACTTCCTGTGGCGTCCTTAAGGAAACGAAATCGCATGGTTATGAGAATGTGGAAAATAGTGATTTGTATCTATTGGGACTTCCGCTTTATTCCGTGACAAAGAACTTCCGTAATGATTCAACTGTTATCCAGGAAGTAAGAGTAGATTACGACGACCGTTATTGGCCTGTTTGTAGAACAAACTTTATCAATGGAAGTATCACTTCCCAAGAACGTTACGAGTATAACGACCGTTTGCAGCTAATCAAGCAGAAGCAATGCTCTTATGAGTCAACAGATACATTAGGATACACATTTATGTACTACCCTAACGGACGCCTGCTTAAAAAGACTAATGCCATGGGACTATCTATTGACTATACGTATGACCCTGCAACCGGACTTTTGCAAAGCAGTTCTGACGCTAAAGGACGCATCACCCGCTACATCTATGATGCATGGGGACGTCTTATGGAAACCAGCTATCCTGACGGGAGTGCGAAACAGCTATCAATTGCATGGAGCCAGGGAAAGGACCCCGGACTGTATGTTGTAACCGCTACTGAGACCGGAAAACCCGTGACGAAAATGTATTATGACTTTCTCAAGCGTGAAGTGCGTACATCGCAGATTCGCTTTGATGAACGGGAAATGAAAATAGATAAGGTGTATAACCCCAAGACTGGCTTGTTGGAAAAAGAATCACTACCGACTAAGGATAGCGTGCCTTCACACTGGACCCACTTTGTATACGACAAGTTCAACCGTCTTACCTCTACCCGCCACGCCTCGGGGAAAATAGATTCCTGCGCCTATGGAATTTTGACGGACACTGTTCTAGAGAATGGTATTCGCCGCATTCGCAAGTATGACGCTGCGGGACTGATGACGCAGGTTGCGGATAACGGGGGAATTATTGACTATTACTACCGCCCTGACGGACAACCGATAGTAGCAGTAGTAAAGGCGAATCAGAAAGAAATACAGACCCGTTTCTACTACGATAAGTACGGTCGGCGCATTGCTATCAAAGACCCGAGTGCCGGAATCAGGCGTACAGCATACGACGCTGCCGGAAACATATGTAAGGAAACGGATGCTGATAGTCGTGAGATTGTGAAAGAGTACGATTGCTACGGGAGAATAACCAGGCAGACTACCCCTGACATGACAACGGTCTACACCTATGACAATACAGAGAACCTGCTGCTCTCGGCAGTGTCGAGCAATGGCAGTGGTATGTACAACGTTTACGACGGATATGGCAGGCTGGAAATGCAGCGTGAAAAAGCGCCAGACGGCAAGTGGTTACAGAAAACGTATGGCTACACTACCACTGGACTGCCATCCGATGTGGTTTATACTTCTCAAAACGGAACATTGGCTACCGAGCATCTGATTTACCGGAACGGTTTCTTGTCCGAAGTCCGCTTGCAGGACGGGACCTTGGTGTATCGTCACGATGAAGAGAACGAGTTGGGCCAATTGACGAAGCTTACCGCCGGTGGTATGCAACGCAGCTATACCTTTAATGATTGTGGATTACTTACAAGACGCAGCATTATGAGGGCAGACGAAACAGTCATGTTCGACCATAGCTACAGCTTCAATACGGAAACCAACAGTCTAGAGAATCGTACGGATGAGACGAGAGGGTTGTCGGAAAACTTCGGTTATGATGAATTGAACCGCTTACGAATTGAAGGACATAACAGTATCATCTATGACGATTTGGGCAATATTCGCAGGAAGAGTAATGAAAATAACTTGGGCCTGAATTATACTAATCCTAATCGCCCCTATGCAGTGACTGGTTTGGATTACAACGGGGGAGACCCGGTAAAGTCAGGTATTGACATCACTTATACCGCTGCCCAGCGTCCTTCTGTTATCATGCTGGATACGAAGAAAGTCATGTTGACGTACAACGCCAATCATGAGCGCATACGTATGCAGTATTCTGTGAACAATCAGAATGAGTTGACTCGTTACTATCTGGGTGGTAACTACGAAATAGACGAATCTCTTGGCAGTGTCAAAGAAAAGCTTTATCTTGGCGGCGGATATTATGATGCTCCTGCGGTATTAATAAAAGAAGGTAATCGCTTATCTGTTTTCTTTATTCATCGGGATTACTTAGGCAGCATTTTACAAATAGCCGATGCACAAGGAAACGTAGTGGAAGAGAATAGCTTTGATGCTTGGGGAAGATTGCGCAATCCCGCTACCCAAACCGTTTATGCACCAGGTACGGAGCCTGAGCTGATGCTGGATCGAGGCTTTACAGGACACGAGCATCTTTCGTTCTTTGGATTGATTAACATGAATGCCCGTCTGTATGATCCAGTGCTGGGAAGATTCTTGAGTCCTGACCCATATGTGCAGGTGTTGGACTTTACGCAGTCGTATAATCGGTATATGTATGCGATGAATAATCCACTGTGCTATGTGGATCGGAATGGAGAGTTTCTTTGGTTTGTTCCTGTAATTATTGGTGCTGCAATTGGTATGTATTCGGGTGGTGTTATAGCTAATAAAGGACAATATAATCCTGTAAAATGGGATTGGAGCTCCGGTAAAACTTGGGGTTATATGCTTGGTGGTGCTGTTGTAGGCGGTGTGTCAGGTTATGTAGGTGGAGCGATAGCGACTTCAGGAATTCCAATGGCGAACACTGTGGCTATAGCTGGTTCTTCGCTTGTCAACTCGGTAGGTACTTGGGCTTATACCGGTGGACAAACGCCGATATCAATCAGTCTTGGTGCAGTCTCTTACGACTTTACGAATGGAGATTTTGGATATCTCGGCGAAAAAGGGAATTCTGTACTGGAGAATATCGGATATGGGCTTGGAGCACTGGCAAATTTGAGTGATGCGTTGATAGGATTTAATCCTCAAAAGGTTGATTTGGTTACTGAAAATTCGGATGCTGTAGGGCATTCTGCATTAGTAAATGAAGGAACTATGACAGGAACTGGTTTGGGCAATGGAAATCCTGCTAATGCTGACCCTAATGGTATTATTTCAGTCGGTCCCAATAGGTATGTCGACGGGAATGGCAGTTGGCATTGGATGAAAGGAACAAACCATTGGGATACTCATACAGGTGCAGGAGAAGTGTTTTGGCGACAAACTCTTAATGTCAATAAGGGTACAATAATGAAATATGGACAATGGCTTAATAAGATGGAGAATTCTGGCAAATTTATCTATAGCTTGGAATTGAGCAGTTGTGTTACACATACTTCTGTTGCATTGAATTTATCGGGATTGTTCAATATAGGAATACATCCATATCTCTTAAATGCACAAATGTATTTGTGGGGAAATGGTATTAGACCGTGGACTTATAGTTATTTTTTTAATAAATAAAAATGAAACATTTACTTTTAATTCTATTCCTGCCTATGATTTTTAACATTTCATTAATGGGGCAAGATAAATCCGAACAAGACAGGCAAAAAGATATTTTAGACTGTCTTGTCAAAATGGGGGAAGATACTATGGTTACCCTGAATATTTGTGAAAGTAAATATCTGAATTTTAATTATCAAACGATAAAAAGCACATTTGATTTTCACGGAAAGAGAGTTGCATTTTTTAAAGGCAATGCAGGGACGATCAAAAGCACAAAAAAAGAATATTTTGATAGGATAAAGTATTTTGTAAACCAAAAAGGTTACTTGCCCTTATGTACCGATCAATTGGTCATTTTTAACGAAGATCAAGTGGCAAAAACAGGGTATGATGCTGCGATTGTTTATCAAAGTAAAAGATTAGTACCCATAAACGAGGTCGTCAGAAAACTGAGAAAGAGCAAATAGAACTTTTATTCATCAAGTAGGAAGGGAACTGGGTTTGTTTTCTTCCTACTTTCTTTTATGGTTTATATTCAAAAAGCCCCGGACGACACTTGGCTACAGAGAATGTACAGTTACATCGCTGATGGATTGTCGTCCGATATGTATCTTACCCTAATATAAGTCGACTAAAAACAGCCAATTTATATCAGGGTATTTTATATTCTCTAAATTGAATGTTTTTTAGGGCTGTATAATATTCTTCGAAATTATGCATTCGAAAGTATGTAATTTGAATTTTGTTAGTAAAGGGAAATAGAAACTATCTAAAATATAATTTAAGATTTTTCTTAAAAAGTCTCATTTCTCTTTTAGTAGAAAGCTCCTTATAGTTGTATTTATATTATGTATATAGTTTTTCTATAAACTTTGATACATGAATAGTTTGTAGTAACCAAAATCTAAATATTTGATGCCTATGAAAGCATTTACTCTCAAAACTTTGCTTAGTTGTGGCTTCTCACAATCTTTGTACATTTCTTTGATGAAAAAAGGAGGTGCGATTCTTTTATTGGCCTTGTTACCTGTTTCTATGATTTATGCGGATCATGAAACTTCTCCAAAGGATACGGTGAAGTTGGCAT
Organism: uncultured Bacteroides sp.; assembly: GCA_959606905.1. The sequence continues at coordinate 11,707 of CAUHML010000073.1, forward strand.
ACAGTCCACAACAGATTGATGGGGCCGATCTGATGAAGGTGAAAGACGCCAATTTCGTAAACTCCCTGATAGGAAGAGTGGCGGGAGCTGCTATTAATCCCAGTGCTTCCGGTGTGGGTGGTTCAGTAAGGATGGTGTTGCGTGGTTACCGTTCCATATTAAAATCCAACAATGTGCTTTTTACTTTGGATGGTGTACCTTTGCCACGATTGGAGCCAGAGCAATCTTTTAATGTAAATACCTCTAACTGGCAGACTGGTGATGGTATAGCAGCTTTCTCTCCTGATGATATAAAGAGCATTTCTGTTTTGAGTACCGCAGCAGCTTCTACTTTGTATGGTAGTCGTTCCGCTAGCGGTGTGGTGATGATTAATACAAAGAAAGCACATTCCGGAAAACTAAGAGTAGAGTTGGGGAATAGTACCACTTTCAGTTCGCCACTTGTCATGCCTGAATTCCAGCAGACCTACGTGGCGGGGTGGGGAGAAAAGACGAATCATCCTCAGTCATGGAATCCAGCAGACTTTTTCCGTACCGGACATACTATCAATAATTCCCTTAGCCTTTCTATAGGAAATGAATATAATCAAACCCGAGTATCGGCTGTCACAATGAATGGCACTGGCATCATTCCCAACAACGATGTAGATCGTTACAATTTCTCATTCCGGAATACATCTTCTTTATTAAATCATAGACTGAAACTCGACTTTACTTTGAGATATATTCATACCGCAGAACAGAATATGTTATCGCAAGGTATGTATGGTAATCCATTGGTTCCTGTCTATTTGGTACCTGATGTGTTGCAAGAGCGTATTAGCGTCAATCCCGATTATAACTACAAGAATCATTTTGAAGTTTACGATCCGAAACTTGGGGCTAATGCGCAATATTGGCCTTTAGGAAACATGGGGATGGGTATGCAAAATCCTTATTGGATAATCAACCGGAATCTGTACAATCAGAAAAAGAGACGTTTACTAGGTGGGATAGGAGCAAAATATGATTTGACCTCCTGGCTCAATGTGGCGGGGCGTATTCATTACGATCGTGATAAAGAAACTGCCACCGAAAAACTTTATGCGTCTTCTCTTCAAGCCAATCCTTTGGGCTCGTATTATGAGTCTGAAGATAAGAATACCCAGTTTTATTCCGATCTCCTGTTCAATGTCAATAAAAAGCTAGGGGACTTTTCGATTAATGCCACTTTAGGTTCTTCTATTTGTGATACGAAGTTTGATAACTCTTACATTGACGGTGCATTGGGAGTAGTGAATCAGTTTAATTTATCAGGGCTGGATAAACATGGGGGCTCTTACTATAGAGATCAAGACTTCAATTATCACGACCGGGCTACATCATTGTTTATGCTTGCGCAATTGGGATATAAAAACCTGTTATTTCTTGATTTGGGCGGACGAATGGAATGGCTGAAATTCTGGGATGATGATTCAAGTTATTCAACAGATGTTATCTATCCTTCGGTAGGGGTATCTGTAGTCCCAACAGGATGGTTGTCTGATAATCCCAACCGATTCCTTTCGTTTCTAAAACTCAATTATACCTATAGTGAAACCGGTAATAGTTTTACTGATTATATCTTTTTGAATAAAAAAAGGGTGGGTTTGAAGCCCAGATTGGAGGATAATATGCTGGATCCCGAGCATACTAAGTCTCACGAAATAGGACTCAATGCAGGTTTTCTTAATGATAAAATCAGTTTGGCGTTTACAATGTACAAGACATCTACTTCCGATTTACCGTTTGGAGGATATCTTTCTATTCCCTTTCAGGGGGATATTTATTTCATGTATAATGGGGCCAAGGTTGATAATAAAGGTTTCGAGCTTATCTTGAGTACAAATATGAATATCGGGCAGGTAAAGTGGGATGGACGTTTCACTTATTCTATCAATAAGAATGAAGTAAAGCAGCTTTTAGAACCTCAGAAAAATCCTATAACGGGTACCGATTTTAATTTAAAAGAAATCCAAATGGGTAAAGGTATCGGTTGGTATACTCCATTGAAGGAAGGTGGCTCTATAGGTGATATATATATTACAGATTTTCAGAGAGATGCACAGGGGAATGTTATTGTTGATAAATCCTCACAGACTGTCAATCCTGCATACGACTATGTGTATGCAGGTAATACTGATCCTAAATATACGATGGGCTTGGCTAACAGTTTTTTATGGAAAGGCTTTGAACTCGATTTTGTGATTCATGCCCGTTTTGGTGGTGTAGGTGTGTCGATGACGCAAGCTGCTATGGATCGATTTGGTGTCTCGCAGGCTACGGCAATAGCCCGTGATAATGGCGGTGTCTGGGTTAGTGATGAAAAGATTCCGGCAGAGAACTACTTTCGGCAGGTAGGACAGGCATGTACGGGAACAGTGTATACCTATGATGCCACTAATATTCGTCTTGCTGAAATGTCGATAGCCTATCATATCCCCGTTAACCGGTGGGTAAAATGGATACAAGATGTTCGGGTGGCATTAGTGGGACGTAATTTGCTTATGTTGTACAATAAAGCTCCGTTTGATCCGGAATCTACGGCAAGCACGGGAACCTGGGGGCAGGGCATAGACAATTTCCGTCAGCCTAGCTACAGAAACATGGGCTTTTCCGTTAATCTGACTTTTTGATCTTCTTGAAAAAAGAGAACTTGTCCCGATAGGAGCTGTCAAAACTACTTCTGCCTCCTATCGGGAACAACTCTTCTATTAAAAGTCCTTAACGAAACCCCAATCCATCACTTTTTATTTGTTTCTTTG
>CAUHML010000074.1 GCA_959606905.1 uncultured Bacteroides sp.
CAAGTAGATTTCGGCGATGTAATAGGGGACCAGGTTCTTGTACTTGGCATTGTCCTGCAGAGGCAGGAAACCGCTGAGCGCTTCGTCATACCGTCCTTGGGTATATCGGATATAAGAGATGTAGTAAGCACAGTCCGCTGTATACTTGCGGCTGGTGCTACGCAGCGTCTCGAACCAGATGGCTGCTTCCTTTACGTTGCCCGTTTTCAGGTAGCAGGTGGCAAGGCGGTAGGTCATGTCGTCACGCTCCTCGGTACCCAGAAGGTCGAGGCGGGCGGAGTTGAACATGGCGAGGGCATCGTCATAATTGCCTTCGAAGAAATAGGAGGAGGCGATTAATGCATAGATGCGGTTGGCATGGGGAGTATCAGGATATTCGTCCAGAAAGGCGCGGAGCAGGTCTATGCTTTTGGGGTCTCTGAGCTCGTATGCGGCGCATACCAGCATGTATTCCGCTTCTTGCCGCTCGCCGGTATCGGGCAGAGGCTTGCCGTCTGCATTCATCTGGCGTACATAGGCTTGCAACGGGGAGATGGCGGCGGCGTATGCCTTTTGTTGGAACAACGTCTGTCCTTCCTGGTAGAGTCGCTTGGGAGAAGTACTCTTCTCGCTTGTTTGTGCTGAGGCGAGTAAAGGTGCGCAACAGAGTGCTGTGCACAATATTCGGGAGATTTTATGTTTCATCTTCTTTTGTTAGAATAGGTATTTTACAAAAATACGGGTTTTAACCCGGAAATGTTACACTTGTTTGGCTTTTTTAGGATATATACCATAATAGGAACGAATAATCATTCACTTTTGTTCTTCCGTATGTCTTCCAGGAAGATACCCACTCCTTTGCGGATGGAGCCGAGTCCGAACTCTTCCGTACGGATATCTTTTAAGGGGAGGAAGAAGAGGTCTGCCGCGTCGTCCATCGCCTCGAAGTGCAAGGTGTCCTCCACCGTACAACGGAAAAACATATCCAGCGTGTGTACGGGGAAGCCGGAATAGATGTAAATATTGGGTAGGGAGAAGAGATATTCGGCCTTTGCCACCTTCATGCCGGTTTCTTCTCTTACTTCGCGGGCAACGCCTTCCTCACCGGTCTCGGTCATGTCGATGAAGCCTCCGGGGAGGTCCAGCGTCCCTTTGGCAGGCTCTTTGGCGCGGCGGCACACCAACAGCTCGTCGCGCTCGTTCAGTATCAAGGCGACGGTGGCGGAAGAGGGGTTGAAGTAGTAGACGAAACCGCAGTCGGCGCACTGCTTTGACTTCTCGTTATGAACTTCGAAATGGGCTGAACCGCATTTCGGACAATATTTGAATTGCGAAAGTGGATGTTCCATGATATTTTAGCCTTTGTCCGGGGGACAAAGATAATGGAAACCAGGTGTAGAATGAAAGGAACGGAGTGAATTTTTAGTATCTTTGGCGACTATAAAACCATATCGGATGAAAGATTTTGCTGCCATTGATTTTGAAACGGCCAACGAACAGCGTACCAGCGTTTGTAGTGTAGGAGTGGTTATCGTACGTGATGGAGAGATTGTGGACCATTATTATAGCCTCATCCGTCCCGAACCGGAGTATTACACTTATTGGAATACCCGCGTGCATGGTCTGACGTTGGCAGATACCCAGGATGCTCCTATCTTTCCCGTTGTGTGGCAGGAAATAGCTCCACGCATTGAAGGCTTGCCATTGGTAGCGCACAACAAGGCCTTTGATGAAAGCTGCCTGAAAGCTGTTTTCCGTACTTACTGCATGGATTATCCGGATTATGAGTTTTATTGTACTTTGCAGGCATCACGTCGTGCTATAAAGGGATTGCCTAACTATCAGTTGCATACAGTGGCTGTTTGCTGTGGCTATCAGTTGGAACATCATCATCATGCGTTGGCTGATGCTGAGGCTTGTGCATGGATAGCGAAACAGGTCATATAAATAAACAGAGGAGACTTGTCATGAAGCCTCCTCTGTGGAATTGTTTGTTTCCTTGATAAAACTCTATCAGTTTATCCTAATGGATTTTCACCTTGGTCACCATCATTGCCGCCGCCTCCGCTTTCGTTTCCTCCGGGATTTTCTTCATTGTCCGGCACGATTTCAGAGCCGGTTACCAATCGTGTGATGCCCGATTGTTTCATCATGTTCTTCAAACGTTGTCCCGGCACGAAAATCAGTTTCTGGCGGTAAACGACATCAGCCGTTACAGACTTTGCATCCTCCTGGCTTTTGCCGTTCAATCCCGGTCGGAGGCTTCCGAAGTCTCCCAGCCGTACGGTTGCACCGATGCTGGCATAGGTGCAGAGTGCGTCAATCATACCGTCCAATACGGCTTTTACGATACCTCTTGGCACCATCCCTTGACTGGTCACCTGGTCGCATAATCTATCAAAATCAATATTTGCTACGGAATAAGAAGCAGCTACATACTTCTCGGTTTTGGTACCAATGCCTACCATTCTCTTTTTTACTACATAACGAAATGCCATAATGTTTTTTGTTTTTAATGGTTGTTACTTGCGGTTTCGTTCACTCGTCAGTTAGCGAGACCTGTTTCTTTGTGACCACGGTGCGAAGTTACAACACTTAAAAACGGCATGGTGCTTTAACGGGACTGAACGACTTTTTTTAACGTTGTATTTAGCCATTTGACGACATGGAAAGTCCTATGCTATAACCTATTGCCTATATTTAAAAAAAATGAGTGATTACATAAAATAATAATTTTGTGATTCTCCATCTGTAATCAAGTACAATCCATTGTCTGTAAACTTGATGACTTTGGGTTTGAATGTGAGTTTCTTCAATGCCTCTGCCAAATTGGATGGAATGTTTTTGTAATATACTCCGTTTTTGCAGTAAGCTATCATCCCGTAATTGGTAATATAGGCATAGTAAACCTCTTCGTATAGTTCTTCGGCTTTCAGTATGAAGTTTTTGATGGTTTCATTTGAATAGCTGTAATGCTTGTCCGTGATAACGACCCATTCTCCTTTATCATTGAAGCAGGCCGAAAGAATATTGTCGTCTCTTAAATCTCCTGTACGATATTGTTCCAGTTTTTTGAGGAATGCATCCGGATAACCAAGAGTCCAATACCCTGAACCGCCTAAGATAATTACATAGTTGCCATTTTCAGTGATGTTGATGTCTGTTATTTCAGCATTGCTGCTGTTGGCTTCTTCTATACGTTTCTTAAGCTTGCTGGGAGTACTGCCGGTGTAGGCATATCCACTATTCCCATACACTCCTACTCCTGCTCCATACATAGTGATTGCTCCGGTACGGCATTTCCCCCATTTGTTGATGGCTTCTGTGATGTATGACATGTATGAGCTGGTCGGTAAATTTATATAGCGAACAGTACCGCTATAGGAAAATGGTTTTGAAACGGTTCTGGTTCTGGCTGGAAGAACCGGTTCCGCTTTTTCTTTACAGATATAAGAAGTACCGGCTATCAATTCATTTCCAATCCATTTTCCTGACTGAATGGTGTGTGCCGTAATATCAAAGTAAGCGCCGTATCCATTTCTTTCACCATCCTTCCAAGGGCCGAACCACATATTCCCATTTTCCCAGATATGAATGCCGTATCCGTGGCGTTGTCCATTATAGGTTTCTCCCCAATATTTATTCCCGTTTGTGTAGTTTGTCCGTTCAAATATTTGTCCGGGATATTCTTTGGCTTCTATTTCATAACTGTAGGGGCGGAGCAGCATATACGGTTTTCCGGTGTTTCGGTTGTATTCTACACCATTTTCAGAGCCATTTTTAACTATTATGTCATCTTCTTGAATATAGATGAATAAAGTGAATTCTGAGTTTTTAGTAAAGCCAATTTTAATATTATCTTCTTTGAATTCTACCCTGAATCCATTTATTTCATCATTTTGGGTTTGTCCTAGAGAAGCCTCCCCTCCTATTGTTTTTCCCCACTCTACCGTGCTATTGCGAACAGATTCATGCATGCTTTTCTGTTCACTTTCCGAAGGTGCAGTGTAGAATGGTTTATAGTCCGGTATCATTTTGAGGAGAGTATTCTGTCCGTTGAATCCCGCTTCTTCCAATCTTTCTATGGCAGCTTCTGCTATAGACTTCTGGAGTTCTCCAATGTCTTTGTTGAGAGCAGCCTTTTTGTACCAATATAACGCTGAATTCCCATCTTTTCTCAAGATGTTGTCTATGCCGTATTCATAAGAGATTGCAAGCGAAATCTGTCCGCTTGCATTCCCGTTTTTAGCTGCTCGTTTTGTCCATGCCATTCCGGCGGGGTAATTCTTTGTGACTCCTAACCCGTTTTTCAGTAAATAGGCTAAGCGGCTTTGTGCATAATAAGATTCCGGGCTATTATTGTGTTCGGCGGCTTTTTTATACCAGATAAAAGCCTCTTCATAGTTTTCTTTGTCTTCATATATGCGTCCAAGGTTCTTTTGTGGAAAAGCCCCATTTTTTTCAGCTGCTTTTTTATACCAATAGATGGCCGTTTCTTTATTTTGAGTTAAATTCCCCCAGCCATTACTATAGGCTGCACCCATATTGTTTTGTGCAGCAGGATTTCCTTGCTCAGCCGACTTTCGCCACCAATAAACGGCTTGTATGGTATCAGGTTTTATACCCCATCCCCTAAAGTAGCTCTGTCCGAGATAGAATTGTGCAATCGCGTTTCCATTTATTGCATCTGTCCTATAGTCCGCAGCATTCTTGTGGTTTTGCCCATAAATACTGATGGTAAATACGGCAAGGAATATGCACATTAAATAATTTTTCATGTTTTTCATAAATTAAGAGTTAATCAATTGCGTCCAATAAAATGAATGCAGCCCAGTAATAGGGGGAGGCATATCTCTTTATTTTCTTTATTTTTTGAGGAGCAGGCTCTTTGCTTTTATTCATTTTTTGTCTGATTTGCGATTCCCAGCGTTTGTTTGGAGTAATTTCAATTTCCTCTTCGTAGTCACGTACATATTTCTGTGCTTTGCGTAAGGATTCGAACTTACTTTCTCCTGCTAACAGATTTTTGTAGAATTCAGTCATCAGTAAGTGCGTGGCGTTATCGTCTACTTTCCAAAGACTCATTAATAAAGTGTTGGCTCCGGCTTTCTTGAAACCCCGCTGCAAGCCAAATACACCGTCACCTGCTATATCTCCTATGCCGGTTTGGCAAGCTGAAAGAACGGCTAGTTCTAATCCTCGTAAATCTAAAGTGGAGATCTCTTGGGCTGTAAGTATTCCATCTTCAACGTCTTTTAAATTTGCACCTTTTTTAAGAGCAATATTGGCTCCGGACATCAATAATCCACTTCGTTTTAAAGAGGAACTCTCTTTAGACATTCCTTTGTTTATTGAGGTATGAGGGGATTCTGAAGACCTCTTTTGGTTCACGTAGAATCCATGCGTTGCTATATGTAATATGTCTATTTGTTTTCCTGATAATGACTTGAATGATTCTTCAGTACCTTGCAGTTCAGAATAAAGTTCCGATTGGATATTGATTTGTTGCATTGAAGCATGAATGTTTTTTATCTCTGTCAGAGTAGCTGGTAAGTAGGAGACACCTCCTCTTAAAGTAAGGGAATCAATTACAATTGTGTCCAAATTTGGAGAATAACTTCTTGTTGCATATTTCAAATGTTCTTTTATAAGTGACACAGAATCTGCATCATATTGGAGACCACCGTATAATATCGCTTTTTTTGTGTTATTTCTATTTTTATTTTGTGCCAATAATCTGGTAGACGAGAGGCGGTACAAATTATATTTTTCTTGTAGAGGGATGCTGTCTGCCATGGTGTACTCTATGCCAATGTTATGTAGTATGCCGTCAGGCGTGAAATATATATTAGGGAGATTTCCTGAATAAGTCAGTATGGGTTTCCATAATAAGTTGTAGAGAGTGGAGGTTGAATAAATATCAGTTATTTCTTCTATGCTTTTTTGTTCACACAGTGGAATAAATTGTGGCATCCCTTTGCTTTTTAGAGTGATAGCAGCATACATGATACTGTCTTTTCCTATAGGAAAACAAGTAAACTCAACGGCTAAATCTTGCGGCTTTAATTCTTTCTGAATATCTTGCCATGAGCACTCCAGGCTTTTTGTGAAATCTCCTAATATAGCAGCTCTTTGCATAATTTCAGTGTTGAATCTGTCAGCAATTTTTTTAGCTTGTTCTTTTGAAATTTTTCGGTTCCCTTCTTGAATATATGAATCTCCTCTGTCCAACTCCTGTTCAATAGATAACATTCTTTCGTATTTTTTTATCAAGAGGCTGTCTCCTTCATGTTTTATAAGGTTAATGGCACTGATTGAAGAATTCAATAGAATGTTTTTTCGGAAGAGGAGGTTATTGTAGACTTCTCCGGGCGAAATACCTTGATGGTATCTGTATAATAGGTATTCTCCTAATGTATATGGAATTTGCTTATAATCCTCCCAAATACGTTCTCTATCTGCTTCTGTGGCATTACGAAAATTTTCTTTGAGTCGGTTTGTTATAGCGTTTGTTCCTTGACGGAAATAAGCAAGTAGCCTGTCTTCTTTATTCTGTTTCATATAATTGTCGAATAGGGACTTAAATACGTTTCCGATATATTCGTTATGGATATCTGCTGAGATAGCTTTTTCCCAATATTGTTGCTCCGTGGCCAACTCTCCTTTGTCGCGATATAGTTCTGCCAGACGGCATAATGACCAGAAGTGTAAATTTCTTAACTCCCCTATTTGTGAACTCTTGGCTACATTATTTTTTAATTGTTTTATGTAGTTCTCTTCACCTTCCAGCTCGGCAATATCAGTTAGGGTTTCAATATAGCGCTCATTATTGGTATGATTTGGGGATAGTTCTCTTTTTAGTTCTTCAAGGTGTTTCTTGTGATATAGAATAGCATTTGTGGTGTCTTTCATAATGCTATAATGCATTGCAATATCAGAATAATCATAGTATACATCGTTTTTATTATGTTCCAATATAGCCAATAACGAATCATTGAGTGCTCTGCATTTCTGTATGTCACGTTCTTCAGAGAATGCATATTGTAGAAACATTTTATTGATTTTATACGACTTTGTCCGTATATACATAGGATGCTTTTTCCCTTTGATGGAAACAATGAAGTCCATTTTTTTATCCAAACATGCAAGAGCGTCTGAACTATTCCCTAAATAGTCAAATAACTCATAGCATTTATCCCATGTATTGCATATCATATCAAATTCCACTTGAATTTGATTTGCCATGAGTTTGTCTTTACTACGTATTAGAAAATCGGACATAACTTGAACAGAATGTAAACTATGTTGTAGAGATAGCTCTGGTTCTATGGATACTTTTTTATACAGCTGACTAAAAGAATGTAATAATCCTCCATATGTATACCCATCTAATGTATCGGTTATCATTGTCATCGCTTTATTTAAGTACCGATGTGCATTTTCCGAATCATATAAGTATACGTATCTGTCACCTATTCGCCTATAGTTGTCCGATACCATGTTCTTATCGGGTATTTCTGTATGGTTCATTATAGAATCTATCTTAATTTTCAGGAAATCTATTGATTTTCGAAAATCTCGCCTAGTGTCATAGATGTTTATGATATTGTCTATATCACTTAGTTTGTCTTGAAAAAAGTAGTATGGATTTCCACCGTCATTGGTTTGGATAGCTTCTTCTCTCAATTTTAAAGATAAGTCCTCATATTTCCGGGATTGTATAGAATCATTGATTCTTTGATAGCAGTTAGATAGTAAATCTAACATTTGGGCATATGCAGAGATAGATGGCTCAACTGTTTTATCTGCCATAATATCTTTTATGCTAAGATAATCGGCTATTGCTTTATCATATTCTTGATTTAAATATTCAGTAAAGGCTTTGCTCTTTATGTATGATAAACATTGTTTGCTCTGTTTCTCTGGACAACAATTTATAAGCTGCTGATAAATAGAAATAGCTTTGTCGTATTTTCCAATGTTGTATGCTTTATAAGCCTCTGCCATACTCTCCATTAACAGATGATTCTCACAAAAGCTGAAGCTGTTTGTTTGAGTGATTTTTTTTGCAGTTTGCAGGAAGTATTCTTCGTCATTTAAGATACTGAATAAAGGATAAGAGCTGGCAAATATCTCTATCAGTTGCTTGGTTTGATATTTATTTGTGGAGAGTGAATCAATGAGTCTGGAGTTGAAGGCTTTATGTAACCAGTGTTTGGCTTTGTCAAAACTACGCTCTTCTTCCATTCTCATATAATAGTTTCCGAGTTTTAAATAAATCGTCGCTGTTTCCACAGAGTATTCCCCATAGTTCTCTAAAGCGATGTCTAATGCTCTTTGATATAGCGCTAACCCTTTTTTTCTGACTTCATAAGGTTGCGGAATAAGTATATTACCCGCATATAATGTTGCCAAAGAAGTTGCTATGATATATTCGTTTGCATTTCCCTTACGGTTAAGTCCCGAAATTTTCTTCAACGCTTCTTCACCGAATTCTATAGCACCGTTAATGTCGTTGGTATTGGTAAGCAAATTTATGCCTGCCTGAATAATGAGCCCGTAAATACTGTCATTTGCGCTACTAAAAGGAGCATTCATTGAGGGTTCGGCAAATAATGCTGCGGCATCGTTAATTTCAATGATGTCTTTGATATCATCGAAATTTATTTTGTTTCTTACAGCTAAGACGAAGGGTATGATGTTGTTGGCAATTTTCTTCCCCCATTCAGGATTTTTTAAATAGATGGGGACGATTTCTTTAATGCAGGTAGTGGCTTCTTTAATATTTTCCGTTATGCAAAATAACGGTAATAAATTAGTTAAGGTATTGCCATAGAATGGATGGTTTTCTCCTATGCATTCTTTTTCACTTTTTCCACACTCTTTTATTGCAGAAATTCCTGCTTCTAAATTGCCTTCTGACAAGAACTTCTCTCCGATGGCTGAAAGGGAATCCGATAGAACGGTCAAGCGTCTGTCTACAGGAATAATAGTGTAATATTGGTAATGTTTTTGGGCTGTTTGTATTTCTCCCAGCTTATAGTAACAACTCCCCAGCCACATTGCCGAATACTCCCTGCGGTTACTCGTCGAATCAAGTTCTGCTTTGTCTATTTTATCGCTTTCAGTAAATAGGGGAATGGCAGCTTTATAATCCTTTTGGTTATAAAGCTCCACCCCTTTGGCAAAGAGAGAATCTGATTTGAGCAGTGCCTGTTTATTTTGTGAATGACTATATATGCATATAAATAAACTTAGGGTAAAGAAAATTCGTCTCATACGCCGATTGATTATTGTATTTTGTCTTGATGGCATTTTCGCATGACGAGATAACGAAAGTTTTAGTATCTCGTTTCTGCTTCAAACCCCAACTTATCTATTACATCCTGGGTAATGATGTCTGCCGGTGCTTTCAGTGTTGTAATAACCCATTGCTTGGTCAACTCATTCCATTGTTGGCTGGATACTACCTGCCAGCTGCGCGTCAATATGTCTTCCGAAGGTTCCATTGCTTTTCTTTGTTTCCGGTCTCTTTTCCAGTTCTTGCGATATTGTTCTGTTATGTCACAAGTCTCTTTCAATTCTATGGATAGCTTGTATTCTCCGGTACCGAAGCTGATGCGGTATTCATCGTTTTCATCGCGGAAGCCCATATAAGAACGGGGGACAATGAAGCTTTCGCCTCTGATTTTGTATTTGGGAGTTTCGTTCTCTTCCCGTACATAACGAAAGAATCCATTCTTGTCAAGTTGGCTCGAATCGACAGGTATTTCCAATGAAAACTCCCCTAATTCCTGGTCCTTTTGTAATTGTACAATCTCGTTCATCCAAGATGAGGTAAGCTTCATGGTCATAGAGAGACAGAAGTTTTTCCTTTCTTCAAATGAAAAAGGAATGTCTAAGACGGAGTTAGGCAAATTGGAACGGGTTGGACAGATAATCAGTGTGTCGAGTGCCAGCTCAAATTTGGAGTGGTTTATGATACGGCTGATTTTACTTCGGTCAATGTGGCATGAGATATAAAAAACAGTATCATTACCCTCTTTCCGCAAACATCCTATTCCGTCGAATCTCATGCCTTTGGGGTCTAACGCTCCATCGAACGAAGTTTCTTTATAGAAGTCGTTCATTTCCGATACAGTGCTGATTTGGGTGGTATATACATTTTCACTGCGGACGGTTTCCTCCCATTCCTCTTTTAGGCGCGAGTTTCGTGTCAACAAGGAGCCTATGGCATTTACTCCCAAATCAATGAAGGACGTCACGTAACCAGATGCAATACCTTTAGCCGATTCTTTGCTGGCATTGAATAAATCTCCCACATAACTGCGGGTAGAGTTTCTTTCTTCACATAAACTTTGAATTTCATCTGCTAAGTCGTCACTGCTGTAAATGAATGTTTCATACTTTACTGATTGTGCCAATGCTGTTATGGAACTTAGCAAGAATATTAAAAGAAATGATGGCTTTTTCATCTATTAAAGAGTTATGTTATTATTATTTGCGTATGCACTATCACTGTCATGTATTTTACAAATTTATAGGAATGTGACGGACTTTGCAAAAGTGTTTAGAATGTAAATGTACTATTGGCGATGTATCTGTGGTTATGCGGTTTTAAAATGGGATTAAGTGTGACAAATATTCTTCTTTAATATAGAAATATGCCTTTTTTATTTTTCACTTTACTTTTATCATTACCTTTGAAGGCTGATTTTAATTCGTTAAAGCAGGCTTGTCTTTACGTTGTATCATGGTTGCCGTTTCGTTAAACAATAGTCTAACGAAGAGACGACTCTGGTGCAACGAAGAAAAATTACTGAAAGGATAACTTATTAAAGTTGATTCAAAGATTATAATTGTCTAATCAATACATTAATGTCTTATGAGCGCTTATTATGATTTATACCAGAGTCCTCCGGACGAAAATGGTGAAGCCTCTTTGCTTCATGCACGTATCCTTCCCAAAGGGACCATCCCTGCCGACAAATTCCGTGAACTGGTTCACAAAGCTACAGGTTTCAGTCCAGCCATCCTTGACGGCACTTTACAGGCTATAACGGACGAACTGTACAGCTGGCTGGCAGATGGATGGATTGTGGAGGTGGGCGAACTGGGATTCTTCTCCTTGTCCTTGAAGTGTGACAAGACTGTGACAGATAAAAAGGATATCCGCTCTCCGTCCGTGCATTTCCGGAATGTGAATTTGCGTATCGGTAGTAAATTCCGCAAACGCTTTCAGACGATGGGGCTGGAACGGAAAGCGTCTCCTTACGTCTCCCACTCTAAATTGACTCAGGAGGAACGAAAGCAAAAACTACTGCAACATTTGGATAAGTATGGTTGTATCACCCGTGCGGATTATGAACAACAGACAGGAAGGGCGAAGCATCAGGCTGTGGCGGATTTGAATCTATTTCTTGAAGAAGGGATCATCCGTAAATATGGTAGTGGAAAGACAGTGGTATATCTCAAGCCTTGATTAATCTTAGTATATACTGCCGGAGCACTGATGATAATGAAAAAGAAACTTTTTAAATTGCCGATTTGTTCTTAACTTTGTCAAACAAAAAGCAATTAAAAAGAGAAAAGATGAATGTAAGAGGAACATCTATGTGCTTGCTATGTGCCGGAGCACTGTTTGTGGCTTGTGGTAGCAAGAGTGGAAAGACTGCGGAAGTTGCTGAACAAGCCGATACGGTACATGTCGTTGGTGGTGATAAGGATAAGCATGGTTGCATTGCATCTGCCGGATATACCTGGAGTGAGGTTCAGAAAGACTGTATCCATCTGTGGGAAAAAGGAGTCCGTATGAACGCTGTGGATGATGCGGAGAAGATGTTGTTTCTGGTGCTCAGTCCCGATTCTACCCAAGTGGAACTGTTCTTTTCGGAAGAAGAAATGCCGAATGAGATTCTGGAGCGCCGTGGCCTTCCTGCGGGGGGATATGTTTGGAATGTGGAAGATGATGATACAAAGAATGTGCGTTTGGAAGATGGAAGATGGACGGTCAGCCAGCGCGGTCGGCTTATTTACCGGCAGGCAGAAGAGGCTGCGGGGAACTAATATGTAGAGAAATGGAGGATTTGAAGATATTGACAGAGTCTGTCTGCTGCATAGCCCGTGAAGCCGGATATTTCTTGAAAGAAGAGCGGAAAAACTTCAGCCGGGAAGCGGTACAGAAGAAACAAGCCCATGATTATGTCTCTTATGTAGACAAGGAGTCGGAGAAGCGGGTGGTGGCTGCGCTTCGGGAACTTCTTCCCGAGGCTGGATTTATAGCCGAGGAAGGTTCTGCTGTCTATCACGATGAACCCTACTGTTGGGTAGTGGACCCGTTGGATGGGACAACGAATTATATTCATGATAATGCTCCCTATTGTGTCAGCATCGCTTTGCGCGACAAGGATTCTTTGTTGCTGGGAGTTGTTTATGACCCTTGCCGGGATGAATGTTTTTATGCCTGGCAGGGAGGTGGCGCTTATGTGAATGGAGAACGGATGGAGGTCTCGTCTGTCCAGCAGGTGGAGGATGCCTTTGTAGTGACGGAACTCCCTTATAATTCCGACCGGTATGCACGTACCGGTGAGCATTTGATTCATGAACTTTACGGGCGTGTGGCAGGCATCCGCATGACCGGTTCCGCTGCGCTTGCCATCTGCTATGTGGCTGCCGGACGTTTTGATGCCTGGCTTGAGGCGTTTATCGGCAAATGGGACTTTTCTGCGGCGGCGCTGATGGTGCTGGAGGCTGGTGGAAGAATCACTGACTTTTGCGGTAGTGACGCCTTTTTGGACGGACATCATATCATTGCCACTAACGGACTGCTGCATCCGTTGTTCTTGAAGTTGGCAGGTGAGGTCTTGCCATTATAGCAAACAAGGCGATGGAGTGTATTGCTCTGTTGCCGTTTTTTTAATACTATACGATGAAAAACATAGTTAAAACCTGGTTCTTTTCTTTTGTCCATCTCTTTTTTCCGCGTCAGTGTGCCGTGTGTGGTGCTATCTTGCAAGAGGGTGAAGAGGGCATCTGCATGAAGTGCAATATGGATATGCCCCGGACAAACTATCATCTTCGTAAGGACAATCCGGTGGAACGTATGTTTTGGGGGAAGATACCTCTGGAACATGCCACATCTTGTTTCTTTTACCATAAAGGGAGTGATTTCCGCCGCATTCTCCATCAGTTGAAATATGGAGGGAGGAAAGACCTTGGCGAAGTGATGGGGCGGTTTATGGCGGCGGAGTTGTCGGCTACCGGTTTCTTCAGTGATGTGGATGTCATAGTCCCCGTTCCTCTGCATCCGCGTAAGCAGAAAATGCGTGGGTACAATCAGAGCGAATGTATAGCCCGCGGTGTTTCCGCTGTCACCGGTATTCCCGTAGATACTGCTTCCGTTGCCCGTATGAGGCATACGGAAACGCAGACCCGTAAATCCTCTTATGAACGGTGGGAGAATGTGGACGGTATCTTCTGTCTGCGTCGTGCTGACGCTTTTGCAAGGAAGCATGTACTGATTATAGATGACGTATTGACTACCGGTGCCACCACTACGGCTTGTGCCGATGCGCTCAAGGAAGTGGAGGGTGTGCGCATCAGTGTATTGACACTGGCGGTAGCGGCCTCATAAGTCAGAAACGATAACGACCGCCTGCTACGATTGTTCCGGTATATCCTACTCCGAATTCTGTGAAGAAGGCAAACCGGCTTCCGTATTCGATGCCTAGAAAACTGAATTGATAAGCGAATTTTGTCTTGTGAAAGACTTCTCCTCCAAAACTGTTCCGGAGGAAATAGGCACCGAGCCCTGCTGAGGTATACAGAGAGAATTTGGGGCGGGTAAACCAGTGCCACCGGAAGGTGGGAAGAATATACAGATACCTTCGGTTGTCTTTGGTGTTTTCATCCAAAGCTTCGTAAAGGCTGCTGGCTGTCCCTTTGTTGCCGGTTATTCCTCCGGTTACTCCCAGGCTGATTTTGCGGTTGAATCTATAAATGTAGCTGATGCTCAGGGCACCGTAGTAGTTTGTCTTTTCGCGTGTATAAACTCCGAAACTCAGTACCGGAGCGAAGCACTCCTCGGCCATGCTGTTGGCATCGGTAATGGGCAGGAAACCATAGCTGACGGAAAATTCATGGTGCCGGAACTTTTCTTGGGGCAGAACGGGTATGTCTTGTGCTTTGCAAAATGTACATACAGTCAATCCGATGATTAAAAAGAGTAGGGCTGTTCTCATTATAGTCGTATTTTTGAATTAAATTTCATGGCTCTGCAAATAAAGACAGAAGGTCGGGATAAATTCCCTATAAATATTCCACAAATATATGTTAATTTCATGAAAGATGAAAGATTTCCGTTTGTTCGTTAAGTGCGGCTGATGGAGAAAACAAAAAAGGTTCGCCTAATTGACGAACCTTTTCGCTCTTCCTCTTGGACTTGAACCAAGGACCCTCTGATTAACAGTCAGATG
>CAUHML010000075.1 GCA_959606905.1 uncultured Bacteroides sp.
TATAACTTTTTATGTTATTTAGCATAAAAACGAACTTTTTTCTCTACTTTTGCAGGATTAAAGTCTATTTCTTATGCAACCATCAAATACTGAATTAATTCTGATTCGAGTTACTGGCGAAGATCGCCCGGGACTGACCTCATCCGTGACTGAAATACTTGCCAAATATGATGCTACCATTCTCGACATCGGTCAGGCGGATATTCATAACACATTGTCATTGGGTATCCTTTTCAAAAGTGAAGAAAGACATTCCGGGTTCATCATGAAAGAACTGTTGTTTAAAGCTTCTTCATTGGGAGTCACGATTCGGTTTGAGCCAATCACGACCGAACAGTATGAGAATTGGGTAGGTATGCAAGGTAAAAACCGCTATATCCTGACTGTGTTGGGGCGCAAGCTTTCTGCGCTGCAACTATCCGCAGCTACCAAGATATTGGCCGAGCAAGGTATGAACATTGATGCTATCAAGCGTCTGACAGGTCGTATCCCATTAGATGAAGACAAGACAGACACACGTACCCGTGCCTGTATCGAATTTTCCGTGAGAGGGACTCCCAAAGACCGAGTTGCTATGCAGGAAGGATTAATGAAACTGGCAAGCGAACTGGAAATGGACTTTTCTTTCCAACAAGATAATATGTACCGCCGTATGCGCCGCCTAATTTGTTTCGATATGGATTCTACATTGATTGAAACAGAAGTTATTGATGAATTGGCTATCCGTGCCGGTGTAGGTGATCAGGTTAAAGCTATTACAGAAAGTGCCATGCGGGGAGAAATAGACTTCACGGAAAGCTTTACGCGTCGTGTAGCACTCTTAAAAGGACTGGACGAGTCTGTGATGCAGGAGATTGCAGAAAGTCTGCCTATTACAGAAGGTGTGGACCGATTGATGTATGTACTGAAGAAATATGGTTATAAAATTGCTATCCTTTCCGGAGGGTTTACTTATTTCGGTCAATACCTGCAAAAGAAATACGGCATCGACTATGTATATGCAAATGAGTTGGAAATTGTTGACGGGAAACTGACCGGACGTTATCTGGGAGACGTGGTAGACGGGAAGCGGAAAGCTGAACTACTCCGATTGATAGCTCAGGTTGAGAAAGTGGATATTGCACAGACAATTGCTGTAGGAGACGGTGCAAACGATCTGCCGATGTTAGGAATTGCCGGACTCGGCATTGCATTTCATGCCAAACCCAAAGTTGTGGCAAATGCCAAGCAATCCATTAACACTATCGGACTTGATGGAGTACTCTATTTCCTAGGGTTCAAAGATTCTTATTTGAATATGTAATTGAGAGAGAAAAATAGTTTATCTTTGCTAACAAATAAATTGAAAGAATGAAGTTTTCCGAACTGCAACTTAATGCAAATGTGCTTGAGGCGCTCGATGCCATGCGATTTGACGAATGTACACCTATACAGGAACAAGCAATTCCAATCATACTTGAGGGTAAAGACTTGATAGCAGTGGCACAGACAGGTACAGGTAAGACGGCAGCATTTCTGCTTCCCGTACTGAATAAACTATCCGAAGGTAAACATCCGGAGGATGCGATTAATTGTGTTATCATGTCTCCTACCCGGGAATTAGCGCAACAAATCGACCAGCAAATGGAAGGTTTCTCCTATTTTATGCCTGCATCAAGTGTGGCGGTATATGGTGGAAACGACGGTATCCTGTTCGAACAACAGAAAAAAGGGCTTACATTAGGAGCTGACGTAGTTATTGCTACTCCCGGACGTTTAATCGCTCATTTAAGTCTTGGATATGTAGATCTTTCCAAGGTTTCTTATTTTATATTGGACGAAGCGGACCGTATGCTCGATATGGGATTTTATGATGATATTATGCAGATAGTGAAATACTTGCCGAAAGAACGGCAGACTATCATGTTTTCTGCGACAATGCCTGCCAAGATCCAGCAGTTAGCAAATACCATCCTGAATAATCCATCGGAAATAAAACTTGCAGTTTCAAGGCCTGCCGATAAAATTATCCAGGCTGCCTATGTTTGCTACGAGAATCAAAAGTTGGGAATTATACGTAACCTTTTTATGGATGAAGTTCCCGAACGTGTTATTATCTTCGCGTCTTCTAAAATCAAGGTTAAGGAAGTGACAAAAGCCTTGAAATCAATGAAGCTGAATGTAGGAGAAATGCACTCGGATCTTGAACAAGGCCAACGAGAAGCAGTTATGCATGATTTCAAAGCCGGAAGAATTAATATATTAGTAGCTACGGATATCGTGGCACGCGGCATTGACATTGACGATATCCGCCTGGTTATCAACTTTGACGTTCCTCATGATAGTGAAGATTATGTGCACCGTATCGGACGTACGGCACGGGCCAACAACGATGGGGTTGCACTTACATTTGTCAGTGAAAAAGAGCAGAGTAACTTTAAAAGTATAGAGAACTTCCTTGAAAAAGAAATCTATAAAATTCCTATTCCAACAGAATTAGGTGAAGCTCCCGAATATAAGCCACGTTCTTTTAGTAATAAGGGCGGCAACTATTCAAAGAGAAGAAACTTCAAAGGAAAAAGAAACAATGGAGGAGGAAAAGGGAACAACCGTCCCTCTCCCAGGCAGAACTAAATCTTTATTTGGTTGAAGCAATAGTCAGAGTACCGTCAAAACTGATTTCCAACTCTGCTATACTATATACAGAACTCTCCGGAATGGCTAAAATGGCTTGATAATGAAAACCATTCCGGTCTACTTTTAAAAACTTGGTATCAGATAAAATAGCCTGTACCAAGAAATCTTCGGGCACAACCTTATCAAACATTTGCTTCGTTATATCACTGGCAAATAAACTTTTCTTGCCTTCATAGACACAAATGTGCATCACATTGTCGTAATACACATTGTCCATGCTAATCCCGTCTTCAGAATAAGTTGTTTTGATAACTTTCATCTTGGAAGGATTAATATATACATAAGCACGATAACGAGCGCCATTATAAGTCACTACACTATCGCGTTTGGTTACTTCAGTATAGGTGGGAATAACCACTTCCTCACGGACAAAAGACAATGAATCATTAAAGTCCTCCGACTTATGCAGCTTGATGATATTATCCGTTATGGAATGAAACCAGAATATATGTTCTGCCTGCTTATCAATCTTATAATAAGTCGTATCATTCCCATAAGTATAAAGAGTGTCCCGTATAATTTTAAAAGCAATTGGAGCACTTTGCGAGTCTGCATAGAAAATTGTGTCTCCTTCTACGCGCATCAACGGGCTCTCCGTTTCATCATCCAGCCAAATCCCCTGCAACATTTCCTTGGCATTCGAATCTTCCTTCTCCTCCTCGGAAAAATACGAATTCTTATTGCCGGTACATGCCATAAGAAAGATAGCTATTAACGATATTGCCACATACTTTATCATTTGTCTCAATTTTGTAGTAAAGATACTCTTATTATCTTATTTACCAATACATGAGTAAACGAATCCAAGTTCTTCCATTTCTTTTTTATCATATATATTACGACCGTCCAACACAATCTGTTGTGCCATTGTTTTTCTGATAACCGCCCATGAAGGCAAACGGAACTCTTTCCATTCAGTCACCAACATCAAAGCATCAGCGTCAAGTACTGCATCATACATATCGCAAGCATAATAAACTGAATCTCCAATCCGACGTTTACATTCTTGCATGGCAGCAGGGTCGTATGCACGTATCTGACAACCGGCTTTCAGCAGCTTATCAATCAATACCAATGCCGGGGCTTCGCGCATATCATCCGTTTCCGGTTTAAAAGCCAATCCCCATAAAGCAATGGTCTTATCCTTTAAGTTGTCATTAAATTGTTTTACTAATTTATCAAACAGCACACTTTTCTGAAGTTCATTTACTTCTTCCACGGCACGAAGTACCTGCATCGGATATCCGTTTAGTTCCGCCGTTTTAATCAAAGCTTTTACATCTTTAGGAAAACATGAACCACCATATCCGATGCCCGGATATAAGAACTTACGCCCAATACGAGTATCGGAACCAATTCCGCTACGTACCATATTTACGTCTGCGCCAACCAGCTCACACAGGTTTGCGATGTCATTCATAAAACTGATACGGGTTGCAAGCATTGAATTCGCCGCATATTTAGTCATTTCCGCAGAAGGAATATCCATGAAAATCACACGGAAATTATTTAATAAAAATGGCTTATACAATTTAGACATCAACTTCTCTGCACGGGCTGACTCCACTCCGACCACTACACGGTCCGGACTCATGAAGTCACTGATTGCATTTCCTTCTTTTAGGAACTCCGGATTAGAAGCAACATCGAAATCTATTTTAACTCCTCTCTTATCCAATTCTTCCTGGATAACAGCGCGGACTTTTGGGGCAGTTCCTACTGGAACAGTACTCTTTGTTACTACCAATTTATATTGTTTCATATTGCGGCCAATGGTACGGGCAACTTCCAGTACGTATTTCAGGTCAGCACTTCCGTCCTCGTCCGGAGGTGTACCAACAGCACTGAATATAACTTCCACATCATCCAGACAACTTTCGAGTGATGTAGTAAACTTCAACCTTTTTGCTTTCATGTTACGAAGTACCATTTCTTCCAATCCGTTTTCATAAATTGGAATAATCCCCTTCTGCAAAGATTCTATTTTCTCACTATTTGTATCAACGCATGTTACGTCTACACCGATTTCAGCGAAACATGTACCCGACACTAAGCCGACATATCCTGTTCCCACAATTGCAATTTTCATACTTATCTATTGTTTGTTAGTCGTTTATTCAAAATATACGGCGTCCTTAAAGGCAGTCCCTTCTCTGTCTTTAGAGGATAATAACATTTGTGTTTCCGACAGTGGCCAATCTATTCCCAATGTTTTGTCATTGAATAGAATAGAAGCTTCTGCTTGAGGAGCATATTTATTATCTACTTTATATGTGAAAATAGCTTCCTCGCTCAATACGGCAAAACCATGGGCAAAACCACGGGGAATAAAAAACTGTCTCTTGTTTTCTTCACTAAGCAGTACACTTACATACTTTCCGAATGTAGGTGACGATTTACGTAAATCGACTGCAACATCTAAAACTTCCCCTTTGATGACACGGACCAATTTAGCCTGGCTATATTCACCCTTTTGATAATGCAATCCACGTAAAACCCCAAAAGATGATTTCGATTCATTATCCTGCACAAAGTTTACAGGACCAATATGAGATTCAAACTCTTCTTTCTTAAAGGCTTCCATAAAATATCCCCTTTCGTCGAAGAATACTTTAGGCTCTATCAGCCATACTCCGTCTATTTCCGTCTGTATATAGTTCATTGTTAATAGTGCTAAATAAAACGATGCAAAAGTAGTGAATTTTTCGTAGTTTTCTGGGATATATTCAATTTATCTCTTAATTTTGCACACATGATTGAATTGGCACAACATATAGAGGCTTTACTATTGGAGAACGACTGCGTCATCGTTCCGGGATTTGGTGGATTTGTTGCACACTATGCTCCCGCAACTCATGTAAAAGAAGAAAATCTTTTTTTACCCCCTACCCGTACGATTGGTTTTAATCCTCAATTAAAATTGAATGATGGAGTATTGGTACAATCTTATATGTCAGCATACGATACCAGCTTTGCTGATGCAACTCGCATCGTAGAAAAAGAAGTAAGTGCATTTATCGAGATTCTCCACGAAGAAGGGAAAGCCCATTTGGAAAATGTTGGTGAGATTCATTATAATATTTATGGAAATTATGAGTTTATACCTTATGATTGTAAGATAACGACTCCTTCATTATATGGTTTGGATTCTTTTGAGATACACGAACTTGCTACTTTGCAACAAAAAGAGAAGGTCTTGATACCAGCCAATCTGACTAGAGAGAAGAAAACTTATGAGATAAGGATCAATCGTGTATATCTCCGTAATGCAGTAGCTATGATTGCTGCTGTCATACTGTTTTTTGCTTTCTCAAACCGGGTAGAAAATACAGATATTCAGAAAAACAACTATGCGCAATTATTGCCTGGTGAACTTTTTGAGCAAATAGAGAAACAATCGGTTGTAGTAACTCCTGTTTCTGTAAAGAGTAGGGGTACACAACAACAGGTGCAAAAGACATCTGCTCCCAAAATTACAGTAGATAAAGCTAAAACCTCAAGGCCTATTGCGGTTAAAGAAGTAAAAGTCAACAAGCAAGAAACAGTTCCTGCTCCTGTCTCTGCTAAATCACAAGCAAATTTCAATCATCCTTTCCATATTATTGTAGCAGGCGGAATCAGCATGAAAGATGCAGAAGCTATGGCAAATCAATTAAAGGAAAAAGGATTTGCAGAAGCCAAAGCCCTCAATACGGCAGGCAAGGTACGTGTCAGCATACGCTCATTTGATAATCGCGAAGAAGCAACCAAGCAATTGCTAGAGTTGAGAAAAAACGAAACTTATAAGAATGCCTGGTTACTGGCAAAATAAAATCCCACTTTTAAAAACATGAAACGAGTTCTTTGTCCTAAATGTGAGAATTACCTTTATTTTGATGAAACTAAGTATAGCGAAGGCCAATCGCTCGTATTTGAGTGTGAGCATTGCGGCAAGCAATTTAGTATCCGGTTGGGGAAAAGTAAGGTAAAAGCTCTTAGAAAAGAAGAAAATCTGGAAGAAGAAGCCGAAGTACACAAAGAAGAATTCGGATATATCACAGTGATCGAAAATATATTCGGCTTTAAGCAAATATTACCATTGCAGGAAGGTGATAATGTGATAGGGCGTCGTTGTGTAGGAACTGTCATTAATACCCCTATCGAAAGCGGAGATATGAGTATGGATCGCCGTCACTGTATTATCAACATAAAGCGTAACAAGCAAGGAAAGTTCATTTATACACTGCGGGACGCTCCGAGCCTTACTGGAACATTTCTCATGAATGAAATTTTGGGAGACAAAGACCGGATACGGATTGAAGATGGTGCTATTGTGACAATTGGTGCTACTACATTCATTCTCCACACAGCCGAAGAATAAGGAATTGCATTTCAAGACGACAGTATAAAGTCAGCCCCACCATTCTTTCAGAATAGTGGGGCTGACTTTATATAATCCTTTTATAAAAGAATATCCTTCACAGTTTCAAGCATACCTTTTTCTTGGATTGAATCTAAATTCGCTTTCACGGCTTCTGCCAACCCCGGAATTTTATTCAGGTCTTCTCCCCATATAAATTCGGCACCTAATACACCTTCTGTTACCTTCTTTGTACAGCCTGTTGCCCAAAGTTCTTTCAGTAGATTCATAATTTCGGGAGCATCATTCGGAACAATTTCAGCGCCATCTGTACGTACACCACCTTTATAGTAAGTAATGATAGCGGCTAAACCAAGTACCAATCCTTTTGGAAGCTTACCTTTACGTTCCAGATATGTTTTCATACCTGGCAGGTCACGAGTCTCATATTTCGGGAATGAGTTCAGCATAATGCTTGTTACTGCATGATCTACAAATGGGTTATTGAAACGCTCCAATACATCAGTAGCAAATTTTTCTAATTCATCCTTCGGCAGATTCAATGTTTCCATCAACTCGTCAAACATCACCTTATGGATATATTTACCAATTACTTCATGTTGGCAAGCATCGCGAACGATGTTTACGCCGGATAAATAAGCAACTGGAGAAAGAACTGTATGAGGGCCGTTTAACAAAGTAACCTTGCGTTCGTGATAAGGAGCTTCTGACGGAACGAATAAAACATTCAAACCTGCCTTATCCGCCGGGAATTCTTTTGCAACTTTCTGTGGAGCTTCGATTACCCACAAATGGAAAATTTCAGCCTGTACAACGAGGTTATCATCATACTGTATTTTTTCTTTAATAGTATCGATATCCTTACGCGGGAATCCGGGAACGATACGGTCTACCAATGTAGCATATACGCCACAGGCTTCTTCAAACCATGTTTTAAATTCACCACCCAAGTTCCATAATTCAATATACTGATAAATAGTCTCTTTCAGTTTATGTCCATTCAGAAAAATAAGTTCGCAGGGGAAGATAATCAATCCTTTTGACTTGTCACCATTAAATGTTTTAAAACGGTGATACAGTAACTGGGTCAGTTTGCCCGGATAAGAAGCAGCAGGTGCATCTTCAAGTTTGCAAGTTGGATCAAAAGCTATTCCAGCTTCCGTAGTATTCGAAATAACGAAACGCATTTCCGGTTGCTCTGCCAACTTCATGAATTCGTCATTTTGAGTATATGGGTTTAATGCACGGCTGATTACGTCAATCATTGTCAGGCTATTAACAGTTTCTCCTTTATCTAATCCTTGAAGATTGACATGGTAAAGATCATCCTGTGCGTTTAACATATCGACCATACCTTTATCAATCGGTTGAACCACTACTACACTACTATTAAAATCTGTTTTCTGGTTCATGTTATAAATAATCCAATCTACAAATGCGCGTAAAAAGTTACCTTCTCCAAACTGGATAATACGCTCCGGACGTTGTGTCTTAGGAGCAGTTCCTTTGTTTAATGCTTTCATGTTAGTTGTAATTTATAAAGTTGATATTATACAAATTCAAAATAAAAATCAATATTTTCCTTAATCAATATATCAATAGGCATATACTTTACGGAATCGACACTCTTCTTAAATACTACATGGTCACACAAGGCTTTCACCCCGCAATATCCTTGTAATCCGGGACGTTGCCCTATCAAATAATGTACATCACCTGATTTCAAAAGGTCTACATTTGCTTTCAGAAGGTCATATCCTATCAATCCCTTCATGCTATGTTTTGCGTGGCGAAGGTATTCCCCCAGTTGATAGACTCTGGAATTAAAGACGATTCCGAGCACAGCTTTCGGGTGTGCTTGAAAGAACTCGTCCAACGTCTGCTGGTTATTTTCCTGATTGGACTTATTGAGCACTACTTCATGAATTGTCAAGTTATCATATTCTTCCGTTATATAACTCATAAAACCTTTCAAACGGCGTTGCATCTGTATTTCGGCAGGGTTATTTTTATTATTGCTTAAAAATAGCACTAACTCCTGCCCTTCTCCCAATGAATAATTACGCATCAATATCTTAGCAGCAATGTATCCGCTTTTATATGAGTCCTGCCCAATATATGTTAATGCATTCGCTTCTTCCATATTGAAATCGACAAATGCGTAGGCTATCTTATTTTCCTGTAAATAAGATGTTAATTCTATTGTTTCTTCCCGGAAATTCGGAGCGATCAACACAGCATCTACACTGCTGTCTCTAATAGTGTGACAAGCCTCCTGATAGCTCTTCTTGTCTCCATGATGATAACAAAGGTAGTTCACACTCACGTTAAAAGGGCGTAACTCTTGCCGTGCACGTTCTATACCGCCCACTACCGAATGCCAGTAGTCATGTTCTATATAATATGGGATCAGACAAATAAAAGTATATTTCTTTTTAGCCGCCAGTCCGATAGCAAACACATTGGGCTGATAATGAATCTCATCCAATACCTTTTGTACTTTAGCTTTACTTTTTGAAGACACGTCACCTCGATTATGCAATACCCGATCAACTGTTCCGGCAGAAACACCGGCCATACGGGCTATGTCTTTTATAGTATAGTTCTGGTCCTCCATAGTGCTAAAACTTAAATATTATAAATAATCGCTGCAAATATACGAATTATTTTGTTACTCCAAGTAAATTTTCTATTTTTGTGTTCGATAACGGTTAATAAAACTAAAACGATATTTACGCCTATTAGCTTTAAAATCAATACTATATAGGTATAAATGTAGAAAGTAATAATTTTATATACTTAAAACACAGTAATAATGAAGAACTTCATGGATGAAAACTTCTTGCTGCAGACAGAAACTGCACAAAAGTTGTATCACGAGCATGCGGCTAAAATGCCGATTATCGACTATCACTGTCACTTAATCCCCAAAATGGTAGCCGACGACTACAAGTTTAAATCACTGACTGAAATATGGCTGGGCGGTGACCATTACAAATGGCGTGCAATGCGTACTAATGGTGTAGACGAACGCTTCTGTACGGGAAAAGCCACAGATTGGGAAAAGTTCGAAAAATGGGCGGAAACAGTGCCTTATACGTTCCGTAATCCACTATACCACTGGACTCATTTGGAGTTGAAAACAGCTTTCGGCATTAATAAGATATTGAATCCAAAAACTGCACGTGAAATTTATGATGAATGTAACGAGAAACTTGCCCAACCTGAGTATTCAGCTCGTGGAATGATGCGTCGTTACCATGTAGAAACCGTATGTACTACTGATGATCCGATTGATTCGCTGGAATATCATATCAAAACGCGTGAAAGCGGATTTGAAATCAAAATGTTACCAACTTGGCGTCCGGACAAAGCAATGGCAGTAGAAGTTCCTGCCGACTTCCGTGCCTATGTAGAAAAATTATCAGAGGTTAGCGGTGTTACTATCTCCAGCTTTGACGACATGGTTGTTGCTTTACGAAAACGTCACGATTTCTTTGCAGAACAAGGATGTCGCTTGTCCGACCATGGTATCGAAGAATTTTATGCAGAAGATTATACTGATGTAGAAATTAAAACTATATTTAATAAGGTATATGGTGGCATTGAGTTGACTAAAGAAGAGATTTTGAAATTCAAGTCAGCAATGCTTGTGATTTTCGGTGAAATGGATTGGGAAAAAGGTTGGACCCAACAGTTCCACTATGGTGCTATCCGCAATAACAATACTAAAATGTTCAAGCTGTTAGGTCCTGACACTGGTTTTGATTCAATTGGCGAATTTACAACGGCAAAAGCTATGGCTAAATTCCTCGACCGTTTGAATAGCAATGGTAAACTGACAAAAACAATCCTTTACAACTTGAATCCATGTGCTAACGAAGTAATTGCTACTATGTTGGGTAACTTCCAGGATGGTTCCATTCCCGGCAAAATCCAATTCGGTTCCGGCTGGTGGTTCTTGGATCAAAAAGACGGTATGGAAAAACAAATGAATGCATTGTCTGTACTTGGTCTTTTGAGCCGCTTCGTAGGTATGCTGACTGATTCTCGTTCATTCCTTTCCTATCCGCGTCATGAATATTTCCGCCGCACATTATGTAACTTGGTGGGACGTGATGTGGAAAATGGTGAAATCCCGGCTTCTGAAATAGAGCGTGTAAATCAAATGATTGAAGATATCAGCTATAATAATGCAAAGAACTTCTTTAAGTTCTAACAGATAGTAACTCAATAAAAAATCCCTCTGTTTGGATTTTGATTCAAACAGAGGGATTTTTTATTGAGTTACGTACAATTTCTTCACCGATTAAAAAGAAAACCATCTTTTCTTTTTCTTCAGTGGTGCTGTATCTTCTTCGTTTTGGCTATATATATCGGCAAATGTTTTTTTTTCCTTAACCATTTCGTAGATAACTCCCCAATCCGGTAAGCCGCCAAGATTCCGGTCATCGATAAACAAATCAGCTTTCAATTTCCGGGAAAAACCCTGATGATCTTTTTGTTCTTCAGGATAATCCTTATTAATTGCGTAAAATTCCAACCCTCTGGCTTTACACCATTCAACTGCTTCGTCCAAAAGCGCTCCTTCCCGTACACTCCACAATATCAAACGGTGTTTTTCTTGTTGCAACAACTTTAGTGTATCAATAGCGAATGGAATCTCCTCGCCAATACGTGGATAACGATGTTCTACAATCGTCCCGTCAAAATCAACAGCTATAACCATAATTGTTTAAATACCTAATTTTACACAAAGATACGGACAGTCTGCCAAAAAAACGTATCTTTGCGCTGAATTAACATTTTAACTAAAAACATAACTACATGAACAATTCCCCTCAGCGTGCTGCCAAAGGCTTTACCAGAGCATTTTGGGTCAGCAACACAGTCGAACTGTTTGAACGGATGGCATATTATGCCGTTTTCATCGTTCTCACTATTTATCTATCCACAATTTTAGGTTTTAATGATTTTGAAGCAAGTATGATCTCTGGACTTTTTTCCGGAGGATTGTATTTGCTTCCTATTTTTTCTGGTGCTTATGCTGATAAGATCGGTTTCCGGAAATCAATGATTATAGCATTCTCCTTATTGTCTATCGGATATTTAGGATTGGGCGTCTTACCTACGTTACTGGAAACGGCAGGATTAGTCAACTATGGTGCTACTACGCAGTTTAACGGTTTGCCAGATAGCTATACCCGGTGGATTATTGTTCCTGTCTTATTTATACTTATGGTCGGAGGTTCTTTTATAAAGTCTATTATTTCCGCTTCCGTAGCTAAAGAAACGACAGAGGCAACACGCGCTCGCGGTTATTCAATTTTTTATATGATGGTTAATATAGGTGCCTTCACTGGTAAAACAATTATTGATCCTTTACGCAATGTGATCGGTGAGCAAGCTTATATCTATATCAATTATTTCTCCGGTGCTATGACAATTATTGCTTTGCTTGCCGTTATACTTCTTTATAAATCTACACATACAGCAGGTGAAGGAAAAAGTCTCCGTGAAATCAGCCGGGGATTTATGAAAATTATCACCAACTGGCGTTTATTGATTCTCATACTGATTGTCACCGGATTTTGGATGGTACAGCAACAACTTTATGCCACTATGCCTAAATACGTAATCCGTATGGCTGGTGAGACGGCGAAACCAGGGTGGATTGCTAATGTGAACCCTTTTGTGGTAGTGTGTTTTGTTAGTTTCATAACACGTCTAATGGCGAAACGGAGTGCAATTACTTCAATGAATGTAGGAATGTTCTTAATTCCTTTTTCTGCTTTATTGATGGCTTGCGGTAAT
Organism: uncultured Bacteroides sp.; assembly: GCA_959606905.1. Next base: position 12,851 of record CAUHML010000075.1, read on the forward strand.
TTATTAGGTAACGATATTATCTCTGGCATGAGCAATATTACTTTGATGATGGTTGCCGGAATTATTGTACAGGCACTTGCCGAATGTTTTATTTCACCTCGTTATCTTGAATATTTTTCCTTGCAGGCACCCAAAGGAGAAGAAGGGATGTATTTAGGCTTTAGCCATTTGCATTCTTTTCTTTCCTCAATCTTCGGCTTTGGTCTGGCAGGTATTCTATTGACTAAATATTGTCCGGACCCTACCTTATTTGAGACGCATGCTGCATGGGAAGCAGCCAGTGTAAATGCGCACTATATATGGTATTACTTTGCCGCTATCGGATTGATTGCCGCCATAGCATTGCTATTATTTGCAAAAATCACCGAATCCATCGACAAAAAGAAGAAATCTTCTCGATAAATATCTTCTTTTTTGCGTATATTTGCCGTCACTTTGCTGTAAAAGTTGACGGCATTTTGCATTTTTAATAAAGAGGATAAAACATGAAAGTAAAATTTATAAGCCTGGCAAGTGGCAGTAGTGGGAACTGTTATTATCTGGGTACTGAAACCTATGGAATACTAATAGATGCTGGCATTGGTATCCGTACTATAAAAAAGACACTGAAAGACTTTAATATCCTGATGGATAGTATTCGTGCTGTATTTATAACACATGATCATGCTGACCACATCAAGGCTGTAGGTCATTTAGGAGAAAAACTGAATATCCCTGTTTATACAACGGCGCGTATTCATGCCGGAATCAACCGTAGTTATTGTATGACGGAAAAACTTAGTTCATCAGTTCGTTATTTGGAGAAAAAAGAGCCTATAACTTTAGAAGATTTCCACATAGAATCTTTTGAAGTTCCTCATGACGGAACGGATAATGTAGGTTACTGTATTGAAATTGACGGCAAGGTATTCTCTTTTCTAACCGACCTTGGAGAGATTACTCCTACAGCTGCTCATTATATAAGTAAAGCCAATTATCTGATTCTCGAAGCAAATTATGATGAGGAAATGCTTAAAATGGGACCGTACCCTCAATATCTGAAAGAACGAATTACAAGTAAGACAGGGCACATGAGCAACTCTGATACTGCCGAATTTTTGGCAGAAAATATCACCGAACATCTACGATATATATGGTTATGCCATTTAAGCAAAGATAATAATCATCCGGAGTTAGCCTATAAAACGGTAGAATGGAAATTAAAGAACAAAGGAGTCATTGTAGGTAAAGATGTGCAACTGCTTGCTTTAAAGCGAAATACGCCTTCCGAGCTTTATGTATTCGAATAAAGACGAAAAAAAGATAGTAAAAAAGCTGCATTATTGTTTGGTCAAATAAAATAAAAGACCTACTTTTGCAACCGCAAACGAGGAAATAAGCACTCTTAGCTCAGTTGGTAGAGCAACTGACTCTTAATCAGTGGGTCCAGGGTTCGAATCCCTGAGGGTGTACAAGTTCCGAAGTTGCAATAAAAATTTAATGTTGCACTCTTAGCTCAGTTGGTAGAGCAACTGACTCTTAATCAGTGGGTCCAGGG
>CAUHML010000076.1 GCA_959606905.1 uncultured Bacteroides sp.
GGTAGAATTGCATAGATTAATAAGGTTAAATTAGTAAATAGTTTGGTTTAGGGATTTTATTCCCTTTCTATTTCGGTCGCTGCAAATGTATTATTTTATAATAATATAATGCTATCTTTTCTTTTCTTTTTTTTTGTTATTCTTAATAAATTACAAGTTATGAAACACTCATGGTGGCGCTTTTAAGAGAGAATGCATGTTATTTTGTACGTTCTTTATAAATGGAATATCGCATATTGCTCAAAAAAACAAATAACATGATTCAGTGGGATAAAGATGTTAAATATCAGTTTCAAGGATCATTTTTCCTAATCGGTTTATGAAAGGCTCTTCCTTTCCCCTCCTTTTTCTTGTTAAGTAGCCATTCACAATAATTTCATCTATTCACAAATCTCCTTATCATCTTTCTCATCCGGATAGTCACTTTCATGTAGCAAAACAAGTAAGTGTACTTACTTCGTCATTTAAGTATACTTACTTGTTTTATGAAATGCACTTACTTTTTGGGACTTCAATATGAGTGAAATTTATGTCGGTATATGTTTTTTATATACTTCAAAGACAAAACGTATTTCATCGTAAGAAGCATATTCGCCTAACTTTTCTTTTATTTCCTTCACTCCTTGTGGCAGAGAGGGGAGTTTCTGGAGATGAGCTGTAATATAATTTATTTTTTCTTGGTCGACTAATTCTTGTAGTTTGATATCTCCAGTCTGGACATAGTGTAAAAGGTGGTTGCTGATGGTACCGGTAGTCAATTCCCGGAATTCAGCGATTTCCTTTACCTTCATCCCTTCTTTAAATAATCTGAAACTGACCTTTTTGGTGTCTTCTTTATTTTTTTTATTTTCCCGGGGGACAAATACGGTTCTTATTTCAGGGCGTTGCAGATTTTGTTCTTTCATATAATTCCGGATAATTTCCAGAAGTTCCAAACCATAATTCTCTACCCCCTTATGTCCGAAATAAGGGACAGCTTCCAATGATTCTGCATCATTAGGCAATAGATTGACCATTCCCAACAGAGCTTTTTGCTGGATAATGACATAGGTCGGCATACCGGTTTCTTTTGCTTTAGTTCCACGCCATTCGGTGATTTTCCGATAAAGTTCTGGGTGGAGTATGTCGTTGGGAACTTCAATTCTCTTCCGTTCCCTGGATGCGCGTTCTCTGGGGGTGCGCTCTTTTCTGTCGTGTGCCGTTGTACCTGAGGAGTTTTCATTATCGGTTCCGCTTAAAAGGATATATGCTTTTTTACGTAGATAGTCGCTGGCGTGAAAACCATTATCTTCTACATATTGTAGCAAGGAAAGTTTCTGTGTCAAAGTGTTTAAGAACTCTTCCAAGGTGTTGTTCGTTTTCTTTCTTAGTTCTTTATTGTCCGTGGGAAGATTAGTCGCTTCAGCCAGTTTATGGAAAGGGCGTAGTTTTTGTTCAAAATAGGCGGCTCCTTTTATGATGCGTATTTGCAGGTTGTTATTCGTATTATAATCAGTAGATTGTGTTACCAGACGTTCATATTGTTTGTGGAAACGATAGGATACATCCACTATTTCAGTAGTGAATATTTGTATCTGCTTTTTATATTCTGCCAGTAACTGAGGGAAGAGTTTGTAGAAATGTTCGTCAATCAGTCGGGCTTGCTCATTGAATGAACGGGCTATCGGTGAGAAATCGAATAGTTCGCTAACGAGATTGAGAAAATAAGTTTGTTGCATGGCACAGAGCAATTCTTCATTGGGGGTATGTGTTTCTATATACTGATTATAATCATCGATTATTGTATCGCTGATAATGGCGTTGACGGAAAGTGGGGAACTGAGAACCATCCCTTCCAATGTTTTGCATCGGCTCAAGGCAACGTATGCCTGTCCGTGGGCGAAAGCGGAGCGAGCGTCAATAATGGCGTGTTCAAAAGTCAGTCCTTGGCTTTTATGAATAGTGATGCCCCATGCCAGTTTTACAGGGTATTGCTTGAAGACTCCTTCTTGTTCTTCGGTTATTTCTTTTGTTTCTTCATTTAGCACATATTTGCTGTTTGTCCATTCCTCGGGTTGGACAATGATTTTTTCATTCTTTTCTTTGGTGTGGACGGTAAATCCATCCTCATCTATAGAGGTGATTTCGCCAATCATACCATTATAATAACGTTTTTCCGGTGAGGGGTCATTTTTAACGAACATGATTTGCGCTCCTTTTTTCAGCATCAATGTTTCATCTGTAGGATAAGAATATTCAGGAAAAATTCCGGTGACTTCTGCCTTGTAACTGAAAACCGGTTCTTTGATGAGTGAAAGCTCGTGATCATTAATCTGTTGTGCTTGGTAATTGTGAGTGGTGAGTTGGATATATCCTTTTTCTTTGGCAGGATGGAAATTGGGAATATATCTTTGGTTCAATTCTGCGAGTGTCTGTTCGTCGGCTTTATTCTCCCGGACTTTGTTCAGTAGGGAAAGGAAATAGGGATCATTTTGGCGGTAGACTTGTTTTAGCTCGATGGTGGCGTAGGTGGTTTTTTTAAGGCGAGGCTTCCAAAGAAATAGGAGGTATCATAATAGTGGTTCAGCATATTCCATTCCGTTTCTTTCACTACGGGGGCAAGTTGTTGCAGGTCGCCTATCATTAGCAGTTGTACGCCTCCAAAAGGTTTATACCGGTCCCGGTACCGGCGGAGTACAGAGTCGATGGCATCTAGCAGATCTGCTCTTACCATACTTATTTCATCAATAATCAGCAGATCCATGCTTCGGATGATGTTAATTTTTTCTTTGCTGAACCGGAAATGTTTTTGTTCGGTATTGAACGTGGTATCGGGGATGAAAGGTGCAAATGGCAGTTGGAAAAAGGAGTGGATGGTAACGCCTCCCGCATTGATGGCAGCTATTCCGGTGGGGGCGACTATGACTGTGCGTTTGGGAGATTCTTTCTTCAGATTGCGTAGGAAGGTTGTTTTTCCGGTTCCTGCTTTTCCGGTGAGGAAGAGATGGGTGCCAGTATTCTCTATTATTTGCCAGGCACGCTGTAGTTCTGGGTTATTCATTATTTCCTAATGTTAGTATATTATTTGGTAAAGTTACTGCTTTTATTTAAGGCGGGGAAACTTTGGAGGAATATTTTCTTTGTTTGGTGGATTGCTATCGTTGTTGGAGGCATAAAATTTGAGGCAGCTTTCATTTGCTTTTAAAAGTAAAAATGTATATTTGTACCATTATTCTCCTTTTATTTAATACGGTTTGATAGGCAATGAGCATTGATTTGAATGCATTTAATAAATTCTTTATAGACTACCAGCAACGTTTTGTCCACTTTGCCTGTACCTATGTGCATGATGAAGCTGTTGCCGAAGATTTTGTTGTGGAATCAATGATGTACTATTGGGAGAACAAAGATCGTTTGTCTGCTGATACTAATATTCCGGCTTATGTCTTGACCACGATAAAGCATAAGTGTATTGACTATTTGCGCCATCAACAAGTCTATCAGGATGCTTCTGACGAAATAGCCCGAATCTATGCATGGGAATTGTCGGGCAGAATCATGACTTTGGAAGATTTCGAGCCCTATGAGGTTTTTACAAAGGAAATACAGGAGATTGTTGATAGGACACTGGATGCTTTGCCCGAACAGACTCGGAAAATCTTTGTGATGAGCCGTAATGAAAATAAATCCCATAAAGAAATAGCAGAACTATTGGATATTACAACCAAGGGAGTGGAATTTCATATATCGAAAGCTACCAGGACGTTACGTCTTGCATTGAAGGATTATCTGCCGGTATCCTTACTTTTTTTCTATTTGCATTAAAAAAAACAGTTTTTCACTAGGGAATGTTCTTTCCCATCCGCTATTACTATAAATACGTAAAACAAAAGTGTTTATGGATAAGGATTTGTTATACCGTTTTTTTGAAGGTCATGCTTCTTTGGAAGATATGAAAGTGGTTAAAGAATGGGCCGGTGCTTCTGAGGAGAATGCCGGGCTGTTGCGTAGGGAACGCAAACTGTTTAATGCTATGATTCTTGCAGGTCATTCCCGACGGACTGATATACAGAGAATGAGGAACAGGAGGAACTATTTTATCAGGGAATTCCTGAAAATAGCTTCTGTAATAGTGATAACGGTGAGTGTGACGGTTGTATTATTTTCAATAGGTAAAGATAATGGAGGTATGTATTTAGCGATGCAGACCATTACCGTACCGGCCGGCCAGCGTGTTAACCTCGATTTGCCCGATGGGTCAAACGTTTGGCTGAATGCCGGAACTACAATGCAATATCCTGTTTCTTTTATGACAGACAAACGGGAGGTGATATTAGATGGAGAGGCTTACTTTGAGGTGGCTCATAATGAAAAGAGTCCGTTTGTGGTACATACAAGTACATTGGATGTAGAAGTATTGGGAACAAAATTCAATGTGGAAGCTTATTCAGCACGAAAAATATTCGAAACGTCTTTGATGGAAGGCAGAGTAAAGGTAAAATTACCTCACGATGAAAAGAATTCCGTCATCTTGGCACCCAATCAGAAAACGACTTTGATAGACGGCCGATTGGTGGTGAGTAAAATTGATGATTATAATGTATATCGTTGGAAAGAGGGGTTATATTGTTTCAGAAATAAACCTTTTGCTGATATTATAAAAGACTTGGAGAAATATTATGATTTGAAAATACAGATGGATAAAAAGGAAATAGCAAAGGTTGCATTAACTGGGAAATTTAGGATTTCTGATGGATTGGACTATGCGCTGCGTGTCCTGCAAAACGATGTAGCCTTTATTTATCAAAGAAATCGGGATAATGACGTCATTCATATAAAGTAAGAAATGTATTAACCTTCTAAAATGGAAAATCAGCCTATGAAGCAATCCTTATGAAAAACAACTAAAGAGCCGATGGGTGTTTGCACCACCCACCGACCCGACTAACACAATTATTTTTAATAAATCGTATTAATAACCATTTGCAAAGATATGAAAAACATTCCTTTGCCGGATCTTTATTATCTTGAAAATCCGGATTTAAAACAATTATTTAGAATTATGCGAATATCAATATTCTTATTGTTCTTCTGCCTGTTCAGCCTGATGGCCGAAAATAGTCACTCACAGAATGCGAGGGTAACTATCAATAGAAGCGATGCCCCGTTGGAATCTATATTGAATGAGATAGAGTCTCAAACGGACTATCTTTTTATATACAAGGAAGATGTGAACGTAAAGATGCGTAAAAGCATTCATGTAAGCAGCAAGCCGGTAGCGGAAGTCTTATCGATTTTACTTGCAGAGTCATCTGTTGCATACAAGATGGCGGGAAATCATATTATTCTTACCCGGAATGCTGCATTGGCGGCACAGCAGCAAAAATTGGGAATAGCTGGTACTGTAACTGATGCATCCGGAGAAGTTTTAATAGGTGTTTCGGTATTGATAAAAGGATCGGGTCAAGGTACCGTAACAGATCTTGATGGTAATTTCTCTTTGGCAGCGAATATGGGTGATATACTTCAATTCAGCTATACAGGATATATTCCGCAAGAAATCAAACTGAAAGACAATCATTCATTGAGCATTGTCTTGAAAGAAGATGTGAAGTCGCTGGATGAAGTAGTAGTGGTAGCTTATGGCACCCAGACCAAACGAGCTGTTACTGGTGCTATGGAAACATTGGATTTTGATAAACTTTCTGATGTTCCTGTAGCGCAGTTTACCCAAAAGATGCAAGGACAAATTGCAGGTGTACAAGTGAATCAGGGAACGGGAGTACCAGGACAAGGAATGAACGTCCGTATTCGTGGAGCTGCATCACTTTCTACAGGATCAAATCCTCTTTATGTAGTGGATGGATTTCCTATTGTGGGTGATATCAATGATATTAATCCGAATGAGATAGAGTCAATGACTATACTTAAAGATGCAGCTGCAACTTCTTTGTATGGTTCCCGTGCAGCTTTTGGTGTAGTACTTATTCAAACTAAAGGTGCGAAAGCTGGAAAGACGAATATTAGCTTCAATGCATATATGGGAGTTCAGAATGTGCCTCAAAAAGGCAGACCTGAAATGATGAATGGAACAGAGTGGGCGCAATTCAAGAAAGAGAGCTATGAAGACTTGGGGCAAAGTGTTCCTACCGCTTTTCAGAATCCTTCACAATATGGTAAAGGACATGACTGGTATGATGCTATGCTGCGTAGTGCCATGATACAAGATTATAATGTATCTGTTAGTACAGGGAAAGATAAATTTACAAGCTCTTTTGTACTGGGGTATTTCAATCAGGATGGTGTTTTGTTGAACTCCGATTACCAACGTATTTCAGCAAGGGCTAACTCTACTTACCGGATTTCCGACAATTTGAAGCTAGCTTTCAATCTGGCTCCGACTTATAGTTTTGAAAACCGACCGTCATCAGATGGAGCATTCTTTAGTGGGGGAGGTTTACTTGCTAACGCTACATTGACTCCTCCTATTCTTGACTATCGAAACGAAGATGGAACCTATCCCGTAGTAGTGACAACACCCGGTGTCACTGCCTTTGAGACCCCGAATTGGGTGCGTTCCATACAAGATATCGTCAACAAGCGGGAAGCGAAAAGATTGCTTGCAAATGCGAGTCTGCAATATGAACCACTTAAAGGTCTTGTCTTGAAGACGAGTCTGAATGGAGATATAGGTTCTAATTATCAGCACAATTTCCAACCTTCTACTGCCGGACGGGCATTTGCAGCTGCACCAAGTGCCATTGCAGCTAATCTTTACGAAGCGAATAACCGATATTGGTCTTGGTTGTCCGAAACCACTGCTAATTATTCAAAAGAAATAGGTAATCATACGTTTGAACTGTTGCTTGGATATACTACACAAAGATTTCGTAGTGACTATAGTGCCATAAGTGGTTCGAACTTTTCGGACGATAGAATACAGACTATTGATGCGGCATTGGTGAAGAACAATCCGACTATGGATATTCAAGAGTGGAGTATGATTTCATATTTAAGTCGTGTCAATTACAGTTATAAAGGTAAATATCTGATTGGAGCAAGTATTCGTAGGGATGGTTCATCCCGTTTCGGAAGTAATAATAAGTGGGGTAACTTTCCATCGGTATCTTTAGGATGGATTGTGAGTGATGAGGCTTTTATGGGCAAACTTAAGAGTGTGTCTTTGCTGAAAGTACGTGGAAGTTATGGTATGATAGGGAATAACAATATAGGAAATTATACTCATTACAATACGGTAAGTGGTAACACGAATGCTGTGTTTGGTAGTACTGTCGCAAGCGGAAGTGCTGTTACGAATCTTGGAAACGATGATCTGGGATGGGAAAAAACTCGCCAATTGGACTTTGGAGTCGATCTTGGTTTCTTCAATAATCGTATTACTTTTACATATGACTACTATAACAAGATAACATCCAATATGCTTTATTCACTACCTGTACCCGAAGAATCAGGCTTCTCTACACTGATAGGGAATGTTGGTAAACTTAAATTCTGGGGACATGAGTTTAGTATTAATTCCCATAATATTGTAGGAACATTTAATTGGAGCACGAATTTCAATATTTCTTTCAGTGATAACCGTGTGCTGGCATTAAGTGATTTGAGTAATCAGTTGGTGGCTTATTCGGGCATTGTAAGTACGATTTCACGTGTAGGAGGGCGTATCGGGCAATTCTATGGAATGGTTCAGGATGGAATTTATGTAAACCAGTCAGATTATGACCAGTCGCCTAAAGCTGTGGATTCCCAAGTAGGTACTATCAAATTCCACGATGTTAATGACGATAAACAAATTACTTATGGCGATGATGAAAGTGGTGATAAGGCGGAAATCGGTAATCCTCTTCCTAAATTCACATTTGGTTTAACGAACAATTTTGAATACAAAAATTTTGATCTGACTATAGTTGCCACAGGCACTTACGGAAATAAGATTGCCGCTGCTGTAGAGCAAGGTATGGCCAACCTTGACGGCCCTTTTAATGTAATGAAAGAGGTGAAGGACCGGTGGCGCTCCCCTGACAATCCCGGTGCCGGACTTTATGGTAAGACTACTAGTGGGACTTCACGTGAAAGGGATATCTTTCATTCCCGTTTTGTATACGATGGAAGTAACCTGACCATTAAGAACATTACATTAGGATATACCTTGCCAGCTAATCTCATTAAGTTTGTCAGCAGACTGCGTGTGTACGCCAGTGTCCAGCAGGCATTTGTATTCAGCAAGTACAAATATGGAAATCCCGAAGTGGGTGTGGACTTTAATGGCAACTCACCGGGAGCATTATTGCAAGGTATAGATTATTCTACATATCCCGTACCAAGGACATTCACTTTTGGCTTGAATATAAACTTTTAACTTTTAAAATTGAATACCATTATGAAGAATCATAAATATATGTTGGCGATGTTGCTGTCATCTAGCCTATTGGTAGGATGTCAGGGCGATTTCTTGAATTTACCATCTGAGACATCTTTGAGTACTGCTGTTTATTACAAATCACAAAGTGACTTTGAGCAGGCAATCAATGGTGCTTATGCTCCTTTACGCGATTTGTATAACGGGACGTATGGAGCATGGGCGATGGGCGAAATGCGCAGTGATAATACCACTTATAAATATAACCCCAATGACCGGGGAACGATAGAGGCTGAGTTCGTGAAAAACTTTTTGGACGATGCGACGAATGGAGTGCCACGTTCCAAATACGTGATTGACTATCGTATTATTTCACGGGTTAATCATCTGTTGGAACCGATAGATGCCGTCAGTTTTGATCAGAAGATAAAAGATAATATTAAAGGTCAGGCCTACTTTCTTCGGGCATTGGCTTATTTCGATCTTGTACAGTATTTCGGTAGTGTACCCATACACTTGAAACCGGCCAAGACACAAGCTGATACTTCACAGCCATTGGCAAGTGTGGAAGATGTGTATAAACAGATCATTGCAGATGCCGGACAGGCCGTTTCTCTTTTGCCATCCAAAGCGGATCAAGAGCCTGGTAGGGCAACGAAGGGAGCGGCAAACACTCTTTTGGGTAATGTATATATAGTGCAGAAACGATGGGCGGAAGCCGAACAGGTATTAAAAGAAGTAACGGGTTATGAGTTGATGCCACGCTATGCGGATGTTTTTGAACTTGCTAATAAGAATGGTCCGGAATCCATTTTCGAGATTCAATTTAAGGATGGTAATGAAGGATTGCATAGCTCCTTCTTTTATACCTTCTTGGTGCAGCCGATAACAGCCGAAGAGACAACAGCTATTACGGGTATTCCTGAGGTAGCACGTACAATAGAAGGTTATAATATACCTACGCCTGATATTATGGAAGCTTATGAACCAGGAGATGTGCGTAAAGATGTTTCCGTGGGCTTTGTTACCGCCCATGGTATCTCTTATCCTTATATCAAGAAATATTGCCATGCTCATACACAAAGTGGGAAAACCGGTGATAACTGGCCGGTTTACCGCTATGCTGAGGTCTTGCTTTTTATTGCTGAAGCTTTGAATGAGCAAGGCAAGACGGAGGAGGCATTAGTATATTTGAATAGAGTAAGATCAAGAGCGTTGTTGCCTGTAAGCAGTGCTTCGACTCAATCAGATGTACGCGAGGCTATTATTAAGGAACGGCGTGTGGAACTAGCTTTTGAGAACAAACGTTGGCTTGACCTTGTACGTACCGGAAGTGCAGAACAGGTTATGAAATCTTATGGAGAGCGGGTAAAAGCTAATCCTTCGGCTTATTATTTTCCCGAGGGATTTTCGGTGGCTCCTACTGCTTTTACTGATATCCGTATTTTGTTTCCATTGCCCGCATCAGAGGCTGCGCTTAGCCCTTATTTTTAAGGTTTAGGGTATATTGTAACTTGGCGGAATGACATTGAATAATTCTAGTCTTGGTAAAAATGTCGTTCCGTAAAGTCTTTATTCATAAATATATGTCAATAACTTAATCAATATAAACTAGTATATATGAAGAATTGTAAACTTCTTGTTTTGCTTCTTTCTGTTTGTATTGCTTGCCATGCAACGTTGCAATCTGGTAATGCTCATTTCATAGTCAAGAATTTAAAGACCGAATATGCTGTTACACCTCTAGGTCTTGATGTTGAACTTCCCCGTTTTAGTTGGCAGATGGAATCCCTAGGTGCTGAACGCGGTCTGCAGCAGACAGCCTATCAAATTATCGTTTCAGATGAAAAAGGAAACATTGTGTGGGATAGTGGAAAAACACAAAATGGATTCTCTTTAAATGTAGTGTATAATGGCACTTCTCTGCAACCCTCTACTCGTTATTCATGGACTGTAACGGTTTGGAATCAAAGAGGCGAACAAATGTCGGAAACTTCTTGGTTTGAAACAGGATTAATGAGTTGTGATTCCACTTATCAAGGTTGGAAGGATGCCAAATGGATTGGAGGCAGTGATCAGGATATGGTTTTGTATTCGCATTATCTTCCGGTTTTCAGATTGGAATATACAATTCAATTAAATGAAATATTAAAAAGTACTTGTGCAGGTCTTGTTTATGGAGCTAATGATGCACGTCTGATGGACAAAAATAAGAACTTGTATCATTTGGAAAACGGGAAGAATGAATCTTACATCAAAGTGGAATTGGATATTGCTCCAATATCCATGAAAAAAGAAGCGATATTGAATGTCTATCGGGTGGGCTACCATCCTAATGACAAGCCGGACATGCCTTTTGCTAGTTTCTCCATTCCTAAGAATCTGATTCATAAAGACAATATGTATGGTTGTCATACGATAACATTAAGTTCTGATTTAGGTTTCACTAAGTTCTATATTGATAATGTAGAAAAGGAGATTGGCGTTGTCAATCTAAATCCGTTGGGGAGAGGAGGTGATTTCATTGCTTTTCCGGTAGTCGGTGATATGGGCTTTATTGTCCCGGCTGAACAGGCTGTTTCTTTTTCAAAAGTGAAAATCATGAATTTTAGAAGTCCTCAAAATGTAATAACGACAGTGAAGGATGAAGCGTATCAGATCTTTGGTGGAACGAATGGTGCTTTAGAAATTTTCACTCCGAAAGGAAAATCATCTCCTATGCTCCGTACAGTTTTTACTTCTCCAGATGCTGGGGTGGTAAAAGCGCGTCTATATGTTACGGCACGCGGAATTTATGAAATTTATATAAATGGACAGCGTGTTGGAGAGGATTATTTCAATCCTGGAGTTACTCAATATAATAAAACTCATTTATATCAGACCTTTGATGTTACAGACTATGTACAAATAGGTCAGAATGCTATCGGAGCTTTCCTTGCAGAAGGTTGGTGGAGTGGAGGTGCTACATTTACTGGAGAAAATTGGAATTTCTTCGGCGATCGGCAATCTTTATTGGCTAAATTAGTTATCACCTATAAAGATGGGCATGAAAAAGTGATTGTTACGGATCCTTCTACTTGGCAGTATTGTAATAATGGTCCTGTTCTGTATGGCAGTCTCTTTCAAGGAGAAGTTTATGATGCTCTGAAAGACTCGGAAATGGAAGGGTGGAATACAGCTTTATACACTCCAAACGAAAGTTGGAAACCAGCTGTTGAAGTAGCTTTGAACGGACATATAAGTACATCAGGAAATCCAAATATGCCTTGGGTGGATGATTATTCTAATTATAAACTGGTAGGGCAGTTCGGGCAAACAGTAAAGGCGGTCAATGAGCTGACTGCAATCTCTGTAGAAGAAGTCCGTCCAAAAGTCTTTGTATATGATATGGGACAAAATATGGTAGGTGTACCTCAAATCCAACTTTCAGGAATGAAACCAGGAACAAAAATCTGTCTGCGTTATGCCGAAGTAAAGTATCCTGATTTGCCCGAATATGAAGGAAGTATTGGTATGATTATGCTTGAAAATATCCGTGCCGCCATGGCTCAAGATATCTATATAACGAGAGGCGGTCGGGAAACTATTCATCCGCGTTTTACTTACCACGGTTATCGTTTTGTGGAGATAACCGGTATAGATGCTCCTTTGGCGACAGAAGCGGTGAAAGGAATAGTGCTTAGTTCCATCCATAACTTTGCCTCTTCCTACGAAACATCCAATACATTGGTTAATAAATTGTGGAAAAATATTACGTGGTCTTCTTCCGGTAACTTCTTGTCTATTCCCACAGATTGTCCTCAACGCAACGAGCGTTTGGGATGGGCGGGAGATATTTCTGTCTTCTCTCGTACAGCGACTTACCTGGCTGATGTCTCTCAATTCCTTAGAAGATATGTACAATCTATGCGTGACGTACAACGATCTGACGGACGTTTTCCCGATATAGCTCCACTGGGAGGAGGGTTTGGTGGGCTGTTATGGGGAAGTGCCGGAATCACAGTGCCTTGGGAGTGTTATCAGCAATATGGAGATAAAAGATTGTTGAACGAACACTATGATGCTATGAGTCAGTACATACAGTATATACTTGATAAAATGATTGAGAAGGAGACAGGCTTGCTAGTTCAGAACAGAGCATGGGGTGACTTGGGTGACTGGTTGGGATTGGAAGATGAGAAAAATGATAAATCACTCTTATGGGAAGCATATTTCATCTACGACTTGGAATTGATGAATAAGATAGCTACCATTTTGGGCAAGCAAATGGATGCAGAAAGATTCAGTAAATTATATGCTGAGCGGAAAACTTTCTTTAATAAAACCTATATTCGCCCCAATGATGGTAAGACTATCTTTTCCTCCTTTCTTCCTAAAAAACGAGGTACATCAATTGATATTCAAACTTCTTATGTGCTTCCGTTGGCATTCAATATTATTAATGATGAGCAGAAAGAAAAAGCCATAAAGAACTTGTTGGAAACCATTACACGGGAGAATACAACTGATTGTGGCAAGTTATGTCCATCTTATTCGTTAATGACTGGTTTTATAGGCACTGCATGGATTGGTAAGGCACTGTCAGATAATGGTTATTCTGATATTGCTTATAGATTATTGCAACAAACAAGCTATCCTTCTTGGCTATATTCCGTAGAACAGGGTGCGACGACTATTTGGGAACGCTTGAATTCTTATACCCATTTGGATGGGTTTGGCGGGAATAACCGTATGAATTCATTTAATCATTATTCATTTGGTGCAGTAGGAAGTTGGATGTATAATTATTCTTTGGGTATACAGCGGGATGAGGCTTTTCCCGGATTTAAACATTTCATCTTAAAGCCGGCGATAGATTTGGCTGGTAAAATGAAGTATGCAAAAGGATATTACGATTCTATGTATGGACGCATTGAAAGTGGTTGGGAAATAGAGAATGAAATCATTCGATATACTTTCAATATTCCTGGCAATACTTCCGCTTTATTATATCTACCTGCTTCATCTGTAAAAGATGTGAAGGAGAACGGAAAGGGTATTTTAAAAAAAAGTACTGGAATCAAGTTTATCGGTGAAAATAATGGAAAGGTTATTTTGGAGTTGGAATCGGGTAGTTATCAATTTGAGGTGAAAAAATGAAATACTGAATGGTTTGTATTCTATGATAGCATTCGGAATAATAATATTTGAGTCTTCAATCAATGATTTTGTTCTTCTAATTAATTTCTATTTGCAAGATGGAAAATGTTCTATTCTTAGAAATAGAGATTGCTGTATTTTTTCTATTTTCCCCCATTTGACCGAATAAAGTCCCTCTTTTGAAAGATTTATATACCTATCGTTAGGATTGTATTTTCTATCTTTGCATCAAACAATTTTTGAACTAATTATTATGAAACACAAAATCCTTACTTTCTTTTTGGCTTGTCTTGTGCCCTGGCTGGCAGGAGCACAGCAATCTGCCAATAGTCAAAATAATGTAGCCGAAAAAGATTACATAGCTTATCTCTTTACCTATTTTACAGGTAACC
>CAUHML010000077.1 GCA_959606905.1 uncultured Bacteroides sp.
GGTCAAAAGCCAGACGGTAATGATCTCCCTCATTCGCCATTTCTTCCCATTTCACTGCCATTTTCTTAGCTATAGCAGCATATTTATCTGCCACATCGTTCAAACCGAGCATACGAGCCATTTCGCTGTATCCAGCTACGCCCATGATCGCTTTCACTGAAAGATTGGCATTATGAGCCCAGTGACCAGCAAAATCATCCGTGCAAAGTTGGTTTTCCGGGTCCTGTCCAGACTAAGTTTTTTTTAGTTATTTAGTTTATTATCAGATATGTATAGCTAACATGTCTTGTTTCTGTGTTGTAATTAGTTGGTTTTTCGAGTGTTTTTGTAGTCTATAAAAATGATTTATTTCTAGGATTTGGGGTATCCCAGATTGTTTCAACAAATTCTAATTCTAGAATAAAATATCAAATAATATATCCCCAAATGTAGTTTCAGGGATCAAATAAGATGGAATAAAGACATGATATATTAGTGGCGGTTTAAAACAGATTAAAATGATTCCATCCATTCACTTGACCGACAGATGTTTTTATATCCCTATCTCCATTATAAATCGCGAAACATTGTTCCGTTGGAGTATTGGATAGTTTAGCCCATTTTGAAATACCTTTAAAGAAATCCGGTGAATAAGTTGCTCCTGATTTGATTTCATAGGCATACTGTTTTCCGCCAACCATTCTTAATAAGTCAACCTCATTGCCAGTGCTATCACGCCAAAATGATAATCCCGGTTCGACACCTCTATTATAGGATTCTTTTACAAATTCATTGATGACAAGATTTTCAAACAATCCTCCACGTAAAAAATGAGTAGTTATTTGTTCTGCATTTTGTATGTCAAGTAAAGAACAGGCTAGCCCAGTATCATAAAAATATAACTTAGGAGTTTTTACCAATCGTTTGGCATAATTATTATAATCTGGTTTCAGTAAATAACAGATATAACTTGCTTCTAATATAGATAACCAGTTAGTAGCTGCTGTGACAGAAATTCCACATTCATTTGCTAATGATGAAAGATTTAATAATTGCCCTATGCGACCTGCACATAATTTGAGGAATTTAATAAATTTACTTAGATCCCCAATATTACGTAATAATCTCACATCTCTTTCTACATATGTTTGTATATAGAAAGGATAATAATCATCCGGATTTATAGTTTTGTCATAAATGCGTGGATAAGCTCCCTTAAAAATTTCTTCATTTACACTGGATGGCAATATTTCTCCTTTTTCCATTTCATAATGCGAAAACGGTAGTAGCTTGAGTACTGCCGTACGTCCAGCTAATGATTGATTCACACTTTCCATTAATAAGAAGTTATGAGATCCGGCCAGCATATACATACCTTCTTTATTCTCTTTATCGGTATGCGTTTGGATATAAGAGAAAAGTGACGGAACTCTTTGAACTTCATCGATAATTGTTTTATCCGGGTAGGTGGAAAGAAATCCTCTCGGATCATCTGTAGCAAATAGTCTCATATCAGGATCTTCCAAAGACACATACTCATAGTCCTGAAAGGAATTCCTCAATAATGTTGATTTTCCAGATTGTCTAGGTCCTGTCAATGTAACAATCGGATATTTATTTGCCATTTCAATTAGCTTGGATTTCAGTATTCGTTCTATCATTGCTGCTCTTATTTTACTGTTTGCAAATTTAATCTTTAAAAGTGAATTTGCAAAACTTCTCTGTTTTTTAATTTAAAGTTCTCTATTTATATTAGATCTTTTATAATCATATCTGCAGCATATTATAAGTAATTATAATTTAAGCAGCCTGTCATTGAGCTGGATTTAAACAATGGCAAGCTGCTTATTATTTATCTTATATTCAATAATATACCTTCTATCTGTTCTACGGAGCGTATCAAAGCTATTTTAGCATCAAAGAATTTCTTAAAAACAAGAACTTACATTCAACAACTGATTCGCATGAATAATTAAGGTTGCATTGCTTCATTTTAAACAGTGATGCTTATGACTAATTATTTTCTAGTGCTGTATTCAATCGGAGAACACCTTCCAAAAGAGAAGCTCCACTTGCTTGTGCGCCCATAGAAGCAATATTTCCAGTAAATATGGATCCCCAATAATAGTTACAATACATTTCCGGATAAGTTCCACGAATCAAGTTTGCGCTCAACGTTTCTGCATTTTTTCGCAGGAAAAGAATCAGATTCTGCCTAAGTGTACTATTAGCAGCTTCATCCAATGCCAAATTGACTATATAAGGAATCAAAACAGCTTTAAAGATGCTTTGGTCCATAGACGGACCTTCATTACGCAAAATGCCATTAGTTAAGCACCTATCACTGGTTGTGACATAGCTAATTACTTTTTCTGCACATGTCAGATAATATTTTTCATTTGTAATATGATACAATTGCCTACTTGCTTCTCCATACGTACCTTGCGTATAGGTTAAAGGAGGTTCCTCTATTCTACCATCTCCCAATGTTAAGTAATTATTGTCGTAGGCAAATTTATGAAGTATTTTAGCATCTGATAAATACTTATCTTCATTGTATTTTTTATACAATTTGGCAGCCATCAAAGCACCGGGAGCATTGGTACATATATTCCGGCTTCGCCCATTAGAATTATTTTCATTATTCCAAGGAAGTCCAGTTCCTTTATCATCTGTCCATTTTCGTGTAATAATGTAAGTGTCATACAACCTCTTGGCTGTATCGGCAAACTTATTATCGTCTAACACTTCTGACATTCGTAACAAAGTCAGACCAATCCAACACATATCATCAGTATATGGATTTGAAAAGCCTGTAGGATCGTTGTTGTCGTGATGATAATTATTTCCATGATTTTGAAACCATCTTTCAAAATATTCTTTATATGTCGCAGCCAATATAGGATTATTATCTTTGATACGTTCATAAGAATACAATACCACATCAATAGCATGAGCCTGTTGCCAATAAATATAAGTATTAGCCGAATTTCCAGATATATTTTGGGGTGATACCCAAAACGTTCCTTTCGTTTTATCCATAAACTGTTCAATAAGCACATACGTACAACTATCTGCCAA
Organism: uncultured Bacteroides sp.; assembly: GCA_959606905.1. The sequence goes on from CAUHML010000077.1 coordinate 3,061, forward strand.
AGGCACTCCCTTATTCGATGGAATAGCAGTAATGGTGACTCTTTCTGATTTTCTTCCGTAGTTATCCACCACAACAACAGATATGAAATAAGGCTCTGCGGATGTCAACCGGAGTACATACCCTTCTCCTTTCTGGATCGTATTCACTCTTTTTTCGTCATTGGAACCTTTCTGTTTATAATAGATTTCTACCCCTAGCATATTGGTCACAGTAATCGGATTCGTCCATGTTAGATAAAGTTCATTGGGATTTTGTGTAATCTTAGCCTTCAAATTCGTCACTGGTGCAATTGTTATTTGCGAAGTATCGGTGTTACCTTCTATTGTATTGGCATCCTGTTCATTTGTTTCTCCACAGCCAATACATGAAAATATAAAAATTAAAAACAATACATATTTATTCATTGCGATTAGTAATAAACGATTGAAATGCTGTGGATATTTACAAATATCCACAGCATTTACAATCCCCATTTATAGTTTATTTATTTTTCGGTCAACCTTTAGTTTCCTTCTTCCCATTCGATAGCTTGGTCCTCATCCGGAATTTGAGTATTGATTTGACGTTCTAATGTCAACGAACCCATTACATGAAATTCAGTTTCGACACCGGGAATCGTTGTATAGTCTTTGAACGTATAGTTGATATTATTGATAATAATGGTTCGGTGCATTAAGTAGGGACGGATAGCGTCCATTGACTCCGTGATACTGTAAGAAGCAGTGATCTCATTATTAAAATCATCTTTACCGAGCGCAAACTGCATTTTATTATTTGGATCTGCCGGAGAAAGCGTTACTGTTCCATTATTGTTGAATTTTGCTTTAATCCGATACCCTTTCCTGTCTTGACGAGTTTCATCAAATAAACCTGCATAGAAGAATAACGTTTCATCGTCAACTACATACATCATGACATAATTCTTCACGTATGGTGCATCTGTTTCTGAACCATTCAAATATGTTTTGTAATTTACAGCACTATAATTTCCTGAATAATCATTGAATGGCATCACACGAAGCAATGCCTTCCGATAGTGCTTTCGATAGTTTGGGGTATAGTTTCCATCAGGTGATTCTTCGATAGTCAATGGTAATACCCATTTGTCTGATAAGTCGATGCCCTCCATTGAAAAGTCGATAGGCATTAATGCTACATCTTGCCCGGCATTGATCTGCACCGTTTCTGAATGAGAGTAGAATTTTTTTGGCAATACTTGATAGTACAAGTCGGTACGATTATTGAAGCGTTCTTGGTTTAGTACTTTTAAGGTATCTGTATCCAAACCAACATGTACTGTAATGTTACGTTCATTGGTGGTAGATCCGCTCACAATGATTGGTAACTGAAATGTCGTCTTTTCATTACCAGATCTATAGCGTACATTGATTCGAGACACACCATCACTGTTAATGGGAGCTTTAAATGATATATAATGTGTAAACTGTTCATTTTCCCATTCATCATTGCACGAACTACATAAGCCGGCTATGGGTAACAGATATAATAAGATATTTTTCAGTTTCATATTCTAGTTTTTTTAGATTAATCATTGTAGGTCCATCCCGGGTTTTGGGTCAGAAGTTTATTTCGTTTCAGTTCACTGTGCTTGATGGGCCAAAAATACATTTTCGGTGAGAAAGTAGCAGAAAGATTTGATATAGGAACCGGTGTGTGGAACAGGTCTTTATTGGCATTACTCATAAATGTATAACAACCGTAAACAGGCATTGCTTCCTCTACTTCCGCATCTTTCCAGCGTCGAAGATCATAGTAGCGTTTTCCTTCAGCAAAGAGCTCAATCTGACGTTCGCGTTTTAGTTTGATGCGAAATTTAATCGGGTTACTATATGTATCTGCATCATAATCGGGCACCCCGGCACGCATGCGTATTGGTTTTATACCTGTACGCATATCTTCTACGTTGCGGCTGATTGTGTAAGTGATGGAGCCATCCCAAGAAGGAACTTCATAACTAGCAGTCAATTCATTCAAAGCTTCTGCATACATCAGCAGGATATCAGCATATCGAATAGCTGGTTCATCTTTATCTTTTACCTTGGCTGCATCGCTATTATAATAGGTATCATCAGGATGCACATATTTAGCTACCCCAATGCCGGTGCGCAACCAGAACATACTATTTGCATAACCATTTCCATCTCCGCGATAATAGAATACTTGTTGATCTTGATTCTGAACTTCTGGTTCATTACCTAGATGCCAGTACATACCATTATAAGCAATGGACGCATAGAAACGTGGTTCACGTTCAGCATATTGCAAAGATACTCCATTTGGAAGCGGTTTGTGATCTGTATTATTTGTTGTATAACCAGTTGCGCGAGGGCGAGTATCTATGCGTCCTTGATAAGCTGGAGTACCTGCATATTCAGAGTTCATTCCCGGACAGTCAGTGCCATCGCTCATATAATAGGCATCTACCTGTTTCATGGTGGCGCCGTGCGTATTCCATCCTTTAGCTACAGTGGGCAATTGATGAATGACCATATCTTTGATGCGTTCACCGGAAATATTTTTTCCACGAGTAAAAATCAATTCAGGATTGTCCATAGCAGTTACCTGTCCGTTGAATAGAGAACGATAAGATTCGAACGGATCAATATTCTGCCAACCTTCTGGAAAATTTTTATAACTATATTCCGGGTGAATCGGAGGAGCGATGGTAGCAGGAAAAGCAATAGAATGAGTCGACCGGAAATCGGCTGTATAAATATGGTAAACGCCTAGTCCCATCACATCTTTGCAAGCAGCTGCTGCTTTAGCCCATTTACTGTTGTCGTATACAGGATTTAATAAACGTTTCCCGTCACGGTTGGTCATTTGCTGTGCATACGCATCATCGTTGCCATTCATTAGCGGACTTGCAGCATAAAGCATTGCCAAAGCACGGGTAGCTAAGGCGGCACCGCGAGTAGGACGGGTAATGGAAAGCTGGTCTCTTTTCAAAGGTAAACCCTGTGCTGCCAAGACCATCTCTTTAGCGATATAATCTACACATTCATCGTATGTATTGCGGGGAAGTTCCAAATCTTCGTATGACTGATTGTAATCAAAACCCTCATCCGGAACCAGTGGAATAGGACCATACTTCCGGAGTAACAACCAATAGTAATAGGCACGAACAAAGCGGGCTTGTGCTTTGAGGTCAATGATTTCCTCCGCACTATGCTCAATGCTCATATCTGCATACTGGATGAAAATAGAAGCCTGTCGAATACCATTATAACAACGGTTCCAAGTATCTTGGAAAGTGTTTTCATCGTATGCTCCTTCACGGAATTTATTATAAGATAAAGCACCGCCTTTGGTTGCATCCACTGTAACATCATCATCGCCATAATACATGCAATCATCAAACACAAAAGGTGTATTACGTTTACTTGCAACATCACAACATTGTCCCAACAAATAGGTATACGCCTGTGCCAACCATTGTTCTGTTTTTTTATAGTCGGTAAAAACTTTATCAATTGTTTCTCTATCCTCAAAAATGTAATCAGAATCCAAATAATCGGAACAAGAAGTGGAACTGATCGCAAAAATTGCGACTAATAGTATATATATTTTTTTCATATCATTAATCATTTATAAGTTAACGCTCAAACCTAACGTTACGGATTTGGACAATGGATATTTCTCTCCATTATTGCTACCCATTTCCGGGTCCCAGAGTTTGAAACTAGACCATGTAAGTAAATTGGTTCCAGTCAAGAAAATACGTACATTATTAAAATGTATTTTGTTAACCAGTGCTTTGGGAAGTGTGTAGCCGATATCAACCGTTTTCAAACGTACGTAGGAACCGTCACGCAACCAGTAAGTAGAGTTGCGGTAGTTATTAGTATAAGCATAAATCGTTGTATTTCCATTTCCTTGGTCCGTGTAACTTAGGCGGGGGAAAGTAGCATTGGGATCCTCGTTGGCTGCAATACCTAATTTCTCGGCAGTATCCGCATCTACCCAGCGATTATCCAAAGTTCCTTTAATAATATTACCCCATTGCCCTTCGCTGAAAGCTCTGATACATTTCCCGGACAAGAAAAACTGCGACTTGCCCGCGCCTTGAAAATGCAAATTGACATCAAGTCCTTTCCATTTAACAGAAAGCCCAAGACCATAAATCAGATTCGGACGATTAGTAGCTCCTACTGCTACAATATCGTTGTCATCCACTACACCATCACCATTTACATCTTTGTATTTAATATCACCGGGCATTACAGGACCATACTTTTGAGTAGGACTATTGCGAATATCATCGTAATCCTTGAACAGTCCTAATGCAATCAATCCTTTATTCTGGTTCACTCGATAGCCCTTTTGCATTTGATAGGGATATACATTGTTAGCTTCGTCTCTTTCAATAATCTCATTTTTGCTGTAAGTCATATTACCACGTACTGTCAAACTTACCTGATTGAACCTCTGTTTGAAAGAGAAATTGCCATCGAATCCCTTGGAATTTACTTTACCGACATTTGCAAAAGGACTCTTTCCTTGCAGGCCAATCATGCCAGGCAAATACTGGCGTTGCATGAAAATTCCGCTACGGCTTTCATCAAAGTAATCAACTGTCAATTTGAATTTGTCATCAAACAAAGCCAAATCTACTCCCAAATCTTTCTTCGTTGCCACCTCCCAAGTAACTTGGTCGGAAGCTAGTTCTGTGTAAGTTAATCCTGTGAATCCATAAGAACTACCGTAGTTTGCCCAATCATAACTATTGCCTTCGCCAATTGCGTACAGATAAGGGAAACGTACATCTGCATTGTTATGACGAATCTTATCATTACCTACTTTACCATAAGAGAAACGCACTTTGAACATACCCATCCATTTCCAATTCTTTTTGATAAATGATTCTTCTGCAATGTTCCATGCTAAAGAGTATGCTGGGAAGAAACCGAAGCGATGTCCTTTTGCGAAATTCTCCGAACCATTATAGCCGAAGTTGAAATCTACGAAATATCGATAGTTCCAGTTATACGCAATTCGCCCTGCCAATCCTTGATTACGTCTGTTGACACCATTTTTCAGATCATCACCTAAGTCTTGTGTTTTGATGTACGAGTCCTGTGTGTATTTCAACGTAGCATTGAGATGATGTGCCTTAAAACCGCGTTCCCAATTAAGCATCATATCTAAAAATTCACGACGGTTACCGCTAGAACCACTTTCTTGATGCATATTGCTACTGTCCGAAATTTTCTTGAATACCAAATTTCCATTTTCATCGCGTGAACGTTCGGCACTCCATTGCTCAGGCCATTTACGACGATTGATGTGATTGTTATTATAGGTATCATAGCCGAAGCGTCCAACAAATTTCAGACCTTTGGTGATAAACTTCAAATTCTGTTCCAACGTAATATTTGTCTGAATCACATTTTCCCAGTTTTCATTGAATCCAGTCTGTGTAGCTGCTACCCATGGGTTTGTTTTGTTGCCTGTACCTACTGCCGGAACACGACCGTTGGAATAAAGTAAAGGAGTACGAATGGCGGTATAGCCAAAAAGTTCACCCCATACATCTGCATCACCCAGTCCCGGACTGTTTCTCTTAGATAACCAACCGGATACACCTAACTTTAATAGTGTAGTTTTCGTGATATCAATATCTGTATTCAGACGATAGTTGTAACGACGATAGTTTGCATTAGTGTTGTAATCGTCTTTCAACGCTTTATCAGTGTTGTACATGCCTTCTTCATCAAGGTAACTAATAGAGGCGTAATACCGTGCAGTAGAACCACCACCGCTTAAATTCAGGTTAACGCGGTGTTGCCATGAGCCTTTCCTCAACAATAAATCCATCCAATCCACATTCGGATAGAGATCTGGGTCTAATCCGTTTTTTAGAATCTCCAGTTCCTCCGGTTGATATACAGGTTCATAATTGCGTGTAATTCGTGACTCATTCAATAGGTTTGCATACGAAATCCCGTCTTCAAATTCAGGTGTAATAGTGCGCATGTTGTAGGTGGTTTGTGCCTTTATGTCGATCTTGATTTTCCCGGATTTACCATGTTTAGTGTTAATCAATACAACGCCATTAGCTCCTTTAGAACCGTATATTGCAGTAGCGGAAGCATCTTTCAAGATAGAAAAGTCTTGAATATCCTCAATGTTGATTTCATCCATGCTACGTTCGAACCCATCTACTAAAATATAAGCACCGGTTCCAGCCCCAAATGTGGAAATACCGCGAATCCAGAATTCTGAAACATTTTGTCCTGGTTGACCGGAAGTCTGGCGGGCTAATACACCTGCAACGTTACCTGCCAAAGCATTAACAACACTAGACGACGGATTAGCCATCAGATGTTCCATGTCTACTGTAGTGATGGCACCGGTTTGTACCAATTTACGTTGTGCACCGGTACCTGTGATTACAACCTCATCAATAGTAGTAGCTACATCTTCTTCCATTTTTATATTGACCGAACGCTGTTCCTTAATCAATACTTCTTGTGTCTTATATCCAATATATGAGAAGACCAGTCGGTTATAAGGTTCTACTTTAATGGTATATTTCCCGTTGATATCAGTAATGGCTCCTAATCCGGGAACATCCTTGACGATAATATTCACACCAATAAGCGGTTCCTTATTACTGTCAGAAACAATACCCGATACAGTAACAGTTTTCTGAGCCATTGTGTCGGTTACTACACATAGCAACAGTATACATAAAATTGTTATTTTTTTCATTTTTATACGGTGTTTATTCATTAATATCTTCTTCAGGCACATCTTCTTCAAGGCCAATCTTTCTGATTCGATAGTTGTTGGCGTCTCCCACATATATCGTATTATCACGCTCATCCCACGCAATTCCTTTAGGCCGGTTAAAACGTGCATCTTCTCGTAAGCGGCCATTTGCATACCCCCATGGGTTTGAATTCAAACTAGCGCTACCACGTCCGGCATAGGTAGTCACTTGACCCAAAGGAGACAAGATACGAATGGCATGATTATGCCTGTCTGTCAAATAGAAGTCATATTCATCCGAATTTCCGGCATATTCTGGGTTCTTTACAAATACACCAGAGTAGGGATTACCGAATCGAGCCTGATTACCGACCCCATCCTGATAAACATAAGTGTCTTTGTTACTATTAACACCTGCAATGACATAGGGAGCGGTAAAGGTTTCCCCATTGAAATCTGAGCGAAGAATATAATTGCGATTGATGACCATGAAATAAGCATATTTACCAGTTGGATGAATCATAATATTGAACTCCCATTCTTTGTCTTGCACTTTTAATATTGTCTGAGCGGCATCATCTGCTGTACCAGGTCTGACAGGGGTTGTTCTCTTTCCTGTTGCAAATTCCTCTATAACATATTTCTTTACCCGATAAAGCAGACTGTTCTGGTAATTGGAGAAGTAGAGGTCGCCAGTAGTAGGATGTATTGCAGCAGCTTGGCATCCTTGGTTCTGTGCGATCACCCTTCCATTGCCCCACGTGAACCCACACGGCTTCGTTCCTCCTTCAATTCGATCGAACATCATAACAGCCGTACTATTAACATTTCCTTGCGCTAATCCTACAATCATGTGATATTTTCCATTGTCATCTTTATAGAAATCAATGGTTCGGCAACGCTGTGAGCCTACAAATGAGTTCTTGGGAATCATTGTATAGACCTGCTTGTTTGTGAAGTCAAAACAACGAATACCTTGTCCTACACCTTCAGCGTCCCCTGCGTCTTCTGCATCATATAGCAAATTATGGTCCTCCGGGTCCCAAGTCATAAAACAGGGATTCGTAATGGAGCCACAATCATTAAACGGACCATCTTTTGCTGAATTGGAACCTTGCTCACTAGTTGCACCACACAAGGAACTTACCACCACTTGGCGTTGATATTCAAACTTAATTTCGGCTACCTCGGCTGAATAGATTTCTTCTCCTTGTTTGATAGTTACCTGGATTTCACCCGAATAAGCCTTCGTTGGTACAATACAATATATGACAGTTGATTGTACGTTGACCACAGGCGCCTTCTGTCCGCCGATAGTGACTTCTATCAGAGACGGGTCATTGCCGAAGTTTTCTCCATAAATAAGAACCTTCTGACCTGCAGCACCATTAGTCGGACTGATTTCCTTGACACTAATAGGAAGCTGCGGATTAAAGGGACTGCCACCACTTCCTTGAGCCGGAGTGACTTCTTTTCCATTATCGCAACTCTGTAATAGAAAAGTGGTCAATGTAAACATTCCCCATAAAATGCCCAAACAGGCTTTCATTACTTTTTGTTTCATAATAAATTAGATTAAATATGTTAATAAAATCGCATAAGCAATAAGTATTACTTGTTTTTCTGTATAGGATATTTATTTCTGAAAGTAGGGTGCCACTTCCAAGATGGAAGGTGCGTTACTCTTGACGGAAGGCCATCCATCGTTACTCCAAATCAGTTTATCCATTAAAACATATCTTCCGTTTTCGGCTTCTTTCTTCTTGTAACCGTGGTAGATGATCCAGTCAGTTCCTACATCATCCTGAATCAGAATGGAGTTATGTCCAGGTCCTGCCCAAGTTTCATTGCCACTCATAATGATTTCACAATAATCATACAACATATCCCTTCCTGTCTTATCTAAATAAGGTCCAAGCACATTCTTTGAACGCCCTACCACAGTTTGATATGTACTGGTTGCTCCATTACAACAAGTTCCTATGGAAGCAAACAAGTAATAATATTCTCCACGTTTGTATATGTTGGTCCCTTCAAAACGATTTCCACAAATACGCTTCTTCAGGACTGGGGTTCCATCCGTTTTTTTCTTTATTTCCAGGCCATTATCCGTGAGTTCTGTAGCATAGATACCCCGAAAACTTCCCCAAAACATATATTTTTTGCCATTGTCTTCATAAAAGAACTGGTCAATGGAATTTTGTACCCCAATCACTTTCGAGTCGATCAAACACCCTTTGTCTATAAATGGTCCTAGAGGAGAGTCTGACACAGCAACTCCTACATTACTTCTCCACTCATCTCCCCATATAGCCCATGAATAATAAAGCACATAATGATTATTGAAATAACGTATCTCTGGTGCCCAAATATTGTGGTCGCCACCCCAAGTGGGGCGAGTAGCATCCGTGAAAGCTGTACCCTTATACTCCCAATTCACCAAATTTTTGGAACGATAAATAGGAACATTTCGAGTATTCTCTGTTCCATAGAGATAGAAATAACCATCTTGGGCACGAATTACTGTAGGATCTGGTGCGCTAAAAGCAATAATCGGATTGCAATAACCACGCACTAATGTCAATATCCGGACAGACTTATCTATTAACACTGTTTCGCTATCGGCATTCGTTAGACACAGAGGAAGTAGATAGTACGTAGGATGTAGTTTGGTTGATTGAATAGTTAATTTCGTAGAAGCTTGATTATTCCCTGCAGAATAAGTCAACCCACCAAGAGTATACGAGTCATCAGGTAGCAACTCATAAGATGTTCCATGAGCTGCATTATAATCATTTACCAACTGTACAGCCTCTGGTGCAACACTTAACGTACAATGAAATGTACTCTGGTTTGTGCCACTAAAATCATAATAAGATTTAATGTCTACTTCTACTTTTTCTTGGTTTAATAGTATTTCTCCGCTAATACTCTCCAACTTGACAATAGCTGCTTGGACATCTATCGTAAGAAGTAAATTTCTTTTGTTTTCTTGAGCGCTAACCGATGCACTTTCTAACCGAAGAGGGAGTACATAATTAGTTTTTTCCCTCTTCCATCTTGAGAAGATTTCAGAGGAATGAAATTGAATTTCTATACTTTTTTGTTTCTCATTCGCTTTCAGTGTTAACATTTCCTCTAGCTGATAAAGATCTTCTGGAAGCAGTTGAAAGTTTGTTCCATTGTTAGAATTATAAGCTTTCAATTCACTGTCACTCCAAGTTTTCAATCGAACAGATATCTCTCCATTCAAAAGGGTACTCTTGCAAACAAGCACATTGTATGAAACGAAATTCTGGTCGGGCACTAGATTCAAATTCTGGAATCCATTCTGTTGTAAATACACAGATACATTAGTCTCATCTCCTTCTTTTCCATTCGACTCTTCATTATTATCGCTTGTCGAACAGGAAAACCAGAATAGTGTGCTCAATAGCATTACTAGATTCCATCGAAGAATTGATACAGTAGATAAGTTACACATAATATCACTCCCTAATAGAAAATTACTTGCTACCACTCAATTTATTCATTAACACTTGCATCCAGTATCCTCCAATCACGGAACGTGCTCTGAAGCCAACCCACTTACCACTATCAGTATGATGCCAGTCACTGATAGGTACACGAGATACTGTCTCGTTAATATATTTATAAACAGGATCAGAGAATTTCTGGAAAGTTTCCTTGTCTGATGACATAGCTGCCGTCCACATGATCCAATCGGATTTGGTGTATTCTTTGCGGGAATCCAAAGGAAGTCCGTAAAGATTCTGTTTAGTCAGGTAATAATTGAGCTCTTTTTCGATTACATTGTTAGGGAATAGGTTCAAATTCCACAACTTATCCCACACCATATTATACTTTTGGCTCCAAGTGTTCTTACGGTCAAAAGCCAAACGGTAGTGATCGCCTTCGTTTGCCATTTTTTCCCATTTCATCGCCATTTCTTGGGCTATTAAAGCATATTTGTCTGCTACATCATTCAATCCGAGCATACGAGCCATTTCGCTGTATCCGGCCACTCCCATGATCGCTTTCACGGAAAGATTGGCATTATGAG
>CAUHML010000078.1 GCA_959606905.1 uncultured Bacteroides sp.
CTGGTCTGTATCATACCGAAAGGATAACATGCGCCGGGAAATGTATGCCCGTTGTCTGCGCCACCGATAAAGGTATTAACGTATTGAGTATAATCTTTTGTATCCGTCTTTTCAGCCGGAGTACAAGAAGAATAAAAAAACAAGCCTGCTGCCAGAGTTGCAGCCATAAAAGGGGTTTTTCTTCTCATGGTAAATATAATAATGTTAAGTTAATGTCGCATTATATATGCTGATATTTATCTAATTTTTCACGATAGTAGCTTTCTACATCTTTCCAGTGGTAATAAGGAGCTACGTCTGTTTTCACCGGTAGTTTAGCTTCCTTTTCATTAAGTAATACTTTTACCAATACATCGTTACTTCCTTTTTTATGGAAAAAGACGAATTGCACGTTACTAGCCATCGGGAAAATATCATACGCTCTCCATTGTTCGGATAACTTTTCTACGTCAGGGTAAGATTCTCCATAATGATTCAGTTCCAATAAAGCGACTAACGGTAACAGACAAGACTCATGACCAAATCTTAAAGTGGCCTGGTTCTTACCTTCTTTCAAAGCAGCATCTGCCCTATCTAAAATATTACGCAACAAGTCGGCTTCCCGATAGGGCATCAAACCATCCGTTACAGGAGAACAAGCGTGTGTCAGATACCAATATAAGTTGTTACAACTCCATAAATCATAACACTCTTCATCCGTGAAAAGAGAATATAGCTGCATATCTGTATCATGACTCTGCATATTACAAGCCAAATCAAAAAGACGTCTCATCAGGCGCGCTTCATCAACGTTTGCTTTTACATACGCTTCGTCTGTAAACAATGTTTTCATCAACCGTTCCGGACGTACATGGGTAGCCTCAAAATCTTTCTGAACCTTTTTCACTTTATCGGAACTAGCTATTTTACTCAAATCCTTAGCAGGAGGATTCATGTAATACATATCATGGTAACTTGCATCATTCTTGATACATAGATTAGGATTCATCGCCTGCAATTGGAGGCATTCGGATGTCATGGATAATATACACCGGATGACAACTGTGGAACGGGCATCCACTTCTGTTCCATCCGCAAATATCTGTGGGAAATTAGTATACATACGCTTTGCAATTCCTCTGTGTTGGCGTGCTCCCACCGAAGTCAGTTCACCAAGACGACCTTCCGCCATATCAGCCATGCGCAAAACAATATCCAGTGTGTTTTTACCTGTTGCAGTAAGTTTGTTTAAAGAGTCGGCTTTTAATAAAGTTTGCTTGGGGAAACGATAATCATTCGGATCAATCAAATACCGTGAACCATGACGCATATATGTGCTGATATAAAAAGGTTCGTACCCCTTAGGAGCAGCTGTCTGCTTGGCAGTAGGCGTGGGATATGCATAATAATTATTAGCGGATAAATACCGGTTTGCACGGATCTCTTCACGAGCAGTTTGCGCTTGTACCGTCCATACAAACAAAAGCAATAAAAGGATAGATGTGAGTTTTTTCATGATAGTATTATTCAATGTATTAATAGTTGTGCCACAAAATTAGAGATTTCTTCTCATTTAAAAGGATTTGATACAGACAAATATACTTAAATCTTAAATGAAGGAAGTTCCTATTTATATGGATTCGCTGTGATAAAACAAAAATTCGTACGACTTATTGAATAAATATCAACTCAATTATTTATCTTTGTTAGCTTAATAACAAGCTGGCGCAAAAAACAATAAGTATAATGAAAGATTTCTTGAAATTTACACTTGCCACGGTGACAGGTATCATTTTGTCAAGTATTGTATTATTTATAATCAGCATGGTAACGTTGTTTGGCATCATGTCTGCTTCGGACACGGAAACAATCGTAAAAAAGAATTCTGTAATGATGCTCGACTTAAACGGAACGTTGGTTGAACGTACGCAAGAAGATCCGCTGGATATTTTATCACAGTTGTTGGGTGACGGTTCTAACACGTACGGACTGGACGATATTCTTTCTTCCATCCAGAAGGCTAAAGAAAACGAAAATATTAAAGGGATTTATCTACAGGCAAACTCATTAGGCACCTCCTATGCTTCTTTGCAGGAAATCCGCAACGCACTGCTCGACTTCAAAGAAAGTGGAAAATTCGTTATTGCTTATGCAGACTCCTATACGCAGGGACTTTATTATCTTTCCAGCGCAGCCGATAAGGTGTTGCTCAATCCCAAAGGAATGATTGAATGGCGGGGTATCGCCTCTGCTCCCCTGTTCTACAAAGATCTGCTGCAAAAAATAGGAGTTGAGATGCAGGTGTTCAAGGTGGGAACTTACAAATCTGCCGTAGAGCCGTTTATTGCTACGGAAATGAGTCCTGCCAACCGCGAACAGGTTACCACATTTATCACTTCTATCTGGGGACAGGTTACGGAAGGGGTATCTACTTCACGTAATATTTCTGTAGACTCACTGAATGTTTATGCAGATCGCATGCTCATGTTCTATCCGGCAGAAGAGAGTGTAAAATGTGGATTGGCTGATACTCTGATTTATCGCAATGATGTGCGTAATTATCTTAAGAAATTGGTAGAGATCAATGAAGATGATAATCTTCCTATATTAGGATTGGGCGACATGATGAACGTAAGGAAAAATGTGCCGAAAGATAAAAGCGGTAATATCGTAGCTGTTTATTATGCATCCGGTGAAATTACAGACTATCCGAGCTCTGCAACTTCCGAAGATGGGATTGTCGGTTCGAAAGTAATTCGTGACCTGCGCAAATTGAAAGATAATGATGATGTGAAAGCTGTTGTACTCCGTGTCAATTCTCCAGGTGGAAGTGCTTTCGCCTCGGAACAAATCTGGCATGCTGTGAAAGAGCTGAAAACAAAGAAACCGGTCATTGTCTCTATGGGTGATTATGCTGCGTCAGGAGGTTACTATATCTCTTGCGTTGCCGATACGATTGTTGCAGAGCCTACTACCCTGACCGGTTCTATCGGAATCTTCGGTATGATTCCTAATGTGAAAGGATTGACTGACAAAATCGGCTTAAGTTATGATGTCGTAAAAACGAATAAATACGCTGATTTCGGAAATATCATGCGTCCGTTTAACGAGGATGAGAAATCATTGCTTCAAATGATGATAACTGAAGGATATGATACCTTTGTAACTCGTTGTGCCGAAGGACGTCACATGACGAAGGAAGCTATCGAGAAGATTGCCGAAGGCCGTGTATGGACTGGGGAAACTGCTAAAGAACTGGGATTAGTAGACGAATTAGGTGGCATTGACAAGGCACTGGATATTGCTGTTGCAAAAGCCGGTATCGAAGGCTATACCGTTGTGTCTTATCCTGAGAAACAAGATTTCCTGTCTTCCCTGCTTGATACGAAACCGACGAATTATGTAGAATCACAATTACTGAAAAGTAAATTAGGCGAGTACTACCAGCAATTCGGTTTACTGAAAAATCTGCAAGAACAATCCATGATTCAGGCACGTATTCCGTTCGAACTGAATATTAAATAAACCGTAATACATGGACGAACACTTTATCAAGATACATAAGTGGCTCTACCCTGCCTCCTGGCTCTACGGAGCAGTGGTAATGATGAGAAATAAACTCTTTGACTGGGAAGTTCTTCAATCAAAGAGTTTTGATATACCTATCATCAGCGTGGGTAATCTCGCTGTAGGAGGGACAGGAAAAACTCCACACACTGAATATCTGATAAAGTTTCTTTGTAATCAATATAAGGTAGCTGTATTAAGCCGGGGATATAAACGGCACACGAAAGGTTATGTATTGGCAACTCCGGAAAGTACGGCAAGAAGCATTGGCGACGAACCTTACCAGATGCATCAAAAATTCCCGTCTGTCACAGTAGCTGTCGATGAAAAGCGTTGTCATGGCATAGAAAAGTTGCTTGCACTGCAAAAGCCTTCAATAGATGTTATCCTATTGGACGATGCTTTCCAGCACCGATACGTCAAACCGGGATTGAGTATTCTGTTAACGGATTATCACCGATTATTCTGTGATGACACTTTGCTCCCCGCAGGACGGCTTCGTGAACCAATTAGCGGCAAGAATCGGGCGCAAATCGTTATTGTCACCAAATGCCCGCAAGACATCAAGCCTATTGATTATAACATTATCACGAAACGGCTGAACCTTTATCCATATCAACAGTTATTCTTCTCATCGTTCCGGTATGGTAACCTGCAACCAGTGTTCCCTACCATGTCTCCGGACACAAATGCAATTTCGACAAACCATGAGGTTGCTTTGTCCTCACTGACAAACACTGATATATTATTGATGACGGGAATTGCCTCACCTGCCCCTATTCTCGAAAGACTGGAAGGTTGTACCAAACAAATAGATTTACTATCGTTTGACGATCACCACAATTTCACTCATCGGGATATACAGCTTATCAAAGAACGGTTTCATAAACTGAAAGGAGAACACCGGTTGATTATTACCACCGAGAAAGATGCAACACGCCTGATTAACCATCCGGCTTTGGACAAGGAATTGAAACCATTTATCTACGCCTTGCCTATTGAAATTGAAATATTACAAAATCAACAAGATAAATTTAACCAACATATTATTGACTATGTTAGAGAAAATACAAGAAACCGCAGCTTATCTGAAAGGTAAGATGCATACCAGTCCGGAAACTGCTATTATACTAGGCACCGGGCTTGGCAGTTTGGCAAACGAAATCACCGAGAAGTATGAAATAAAGTATTCGGATATCCCCAACTTCCCGGTATCTACCGTCGAAGGTCATAGCGGTAAGCTGATTTTCGGCAAACTAGGCAATAAGGATATCATGGCTATGCAGGGACGCTTCCACTATTACGAGGGTTATTCGATGAAAGAAGTAACTTTCCCTGTACGTGTCATGCGTGAATTAGGTATCAAAACCTTGTTTGTATCCAATGCCAGTGGCGGTACAAATGCAGATTTCGAAATCGGTGACCTGATGATTATCACTGACCATATCAACTATTTCCCCGAACACCCGCTTCGCGGAAAAAATATCCCTTACGGACCTCGCTTCCCGGACATGAGCGAAGCATACAGCAAGGAACTGATTAGTAAGGCTGACGAGATTGCCAAAGAAAAAGGAATTAAAGTACAACACGGAGTGTATATTGGTACGCAAGGTCCTACTTTCGAAACTCCTGCCGAATATAAACTATTCCATATCCTTGGTGCTGATGCAGTTGGTATGTCTACCGTTCCGGAAGTTATCGTAGCCAACCATTGTGGTATCAAAGTTTTTGGTATTTCCGTCATTACCGACTTAGGAGTAGAAGGAAAAATCGTAGAAGTAACACACGAAGAAGTTCAGAAAGCCGCTGACGCTGCTCAACCGAAAATGACCACGATCATGCGTGAACTTATCAACCGTGCCTAAACAATCATCCCGATTTATGAGAACTGAAATAGCATCTCTCGGTGAGTTTGGTCTGATTGACCGCCTCACCGAGGGAATCAAACTGGAAAACGAATCCAGCAAATATGGAGTGGGCGACGATGCCGCCGTTCTCTCCTACCCTTCAGAAAAGCAAGTACTGGTAACAACCGACCTGCTTATGGAAGGTGTGCATTTTGACCTGACTTATGTTCCCTTGAAGCATTTGGGATATAAATCAGCAGTAGTTAATTTCTCCGATATTTATGCCATGAACGGTACTCCCCGGCAGATTACGGTATCTCTTGGTCTTTCCAAGCGTTTCAGCGTGGAAGATATGGACGAACTTTATTCCGGTATCCGTCTGGCTTGCCAGCAATATAATGTCGACATTGTGGGAGGCGATACCACTTCTTCCTTGACAGGCCTTGCTATCAGCATCACCTGTATTGGCGATGCCGACAAGGATAAAGTAGTTTACCGTAATGGAGCCAAAGACACTGACCTGATCTGCGTCAGCGGCGACTTGGGGGCAGCCTATATGGGTTTACAACTCTTGGAACGTGAAAAAGTCGTATTGCAAGGTGATAAAGATGTCCAACCGGATTTCTCCGGCAAAGAGTATTTATTAGAACGCCAATTGAAACCGGAAGCGCGCAAAGATATCATTGAGAAATTGGCAGCCGCCAATATTGTCCCTACTTCTATGATGGACATTTCCGACGGCCTGTCATCAGAACTGATGCATATCTGCAAACAAAGCAATGCTGGTTGCCGCGTTTACGAGGAGCACATCCCAATCGATTATCAGACAGCTGTTATGGCTGAAGAGTTTAACATGAATCTTACGACTTGTGCCTTGAATGGTGGAGAAGATTATGAACTACTCTTTACTGTTTCCATCGCCGATCATGAGAAAATTTCACAAATGGAAGGAGTTCGTCTCATCGGACATATTACCAAACCCGAACTTGGCTGTGCATTGATTACCCGTGATGGACAAGAATTCGAACTAAAAGCACAGGGATGGAATCCATTAAAAGAAGATAAGCAATAGATTTCATCACATACCTGAAATATTTTTTATCTTATACAACACTGATAATAAGCCGACTAACTTTTTATCAGTGTTTTTTATTTCCAGAAGACTTGCAGAATCCAAAAGTTTCACTACCTTTGCAACCGCAAAAGAGATATTACCGGACCGAACAAGCACGAGGTGCCATAGCTCAGTTGGTAGAGCAAAGGACTGAAAATCCTTGTGTCCCCGGTTCGATTCCTGGTGGCACCACTAACGATTCGGTAATAAAAAAATCCCTTGAACTTTTGAAGTTCAAGGGATTTTTTTATTCCTCGTATTGCAATTTGCAACCGCCTATACTTTAGAACTATGCAGTTTTTTATAAATCTCCACACGAGCATCTATTTCTGCTTGAGTCAAATGCGCAGGAAGTTCAATGGTAGTCCGCGGAGTTATTGCTACCAATACCATATCCCCCAAACCCTTTTTATACTCTTTAATAACATTTTCAGTAAACTGACTGGATGAAATAACATCACGCATTATATTACCTTTTTTCATATCTCTAATTATTTTGTTTTTTATTTTACACACAAGCAGAATATACACTTCCCTATACAGGTTTAGATTGAGCTAAATCTTCCGATGTAGATTTGTTTTCCAAAGAGATATTGATCGCATTCATGCCTTTCACTCCACGCTCAAGGTCAAATGTTACGATATTATTTTCTGCAATATTGCCAATGACATTGTTTACATGAAAAAAGTATTTCTCAACACCTGAAAGGTCTTTAATAAAGCCAAATCCTCTTGACTCATTAAAAAACTCAACCCGTCCTCTCAAGATCGTCGGCTCCTCTTCTTCCTTTTTAGGAGTTGCTATAATTATTTCATCCGGATTAATTTCTTCCTTCTTTATATCCTCTGTCGGAGGAGTCGAAGTTATCATTCCGTTCTCATCTACATAGGCAATCATATCCTCAAAGCTATTTGAGCTGCCCGATAATTTCTTGCTTTCTTTCTTTTTCAGTTTTTCTTCTCGTTTAGCGAGTCTTTTCTTTTCATTTTCACGTTTACCAACTGTCATGGATTTTGCCATAGAATTTATATTTAGTTTTATATTAATTTTAAAGAGATTGTTATTTGTTGATTTCAAATAGTATAACTGGCTTTATTCAGCTTCTTACCCGTCAGTTTCTGAATATCATTAACGAGTTTACGCTCTTCCTGCGAGCAGAATGTCAGTGCTGTCCCTGTATTCCCGGCTCTTCCGGTACGTCCGATACGATGCACATACGTTTCCGGCACATCAGGAAGATCATAGTTGATAACTAAAGGAAGTTCGTTAATATCGATACCTCTGGCTGCAATATCAGTAGCCACCATCACACGTGTTTTGCCCGACTTGAAATTGCCCAAAGCCAACTGCCGCGCTGCCTGACTTTTATTTCCATGAATCGCCTGGCTACCAATTCCCGCCTTGCCCAGTATCTTTACGATCTTATCAGCATTATGCTTCGTACGTGAAAATACCAACACCGACTGATCTTCTGATTTTTGCAAAATCGAAACCAGTAAAAGACTCTTTTCCTTTTTCTCTACGAAATAAACCATCTGTTCAATAGCATCCACAGTCGATGATTTCGGAGTTATGCTGATTCGTACAGGATTCTTCAACAAAGAATTCGTTAAAGAAATAATTGTATCAGGCATTGTAGCGGAGAAGAATAAAGTCTGTTTTTCTTTCGGAAGTTTTGGTAATATCCGCTTGATATCATGAATAAATCCCATATCAAGCATACGGTCTGCTTCATCAAGTACAAAATATTGTATCTTATCCAGATGGATATGTCCCTGATTCATCAAGTCAAGCAAACGTCCCGGTGTAGCAACCAGGATATCAATTCCTTTGTGTAACATGTCAACTTGAGGACGTTGATTTACTCCGCCAAAAATAACCCCATGCCGCACTTGGGTATATTTGGCATAATCATTAATGCATTCACTTATTTGCAAGGCAAGTTCACGGGTGGGCGTCAAAATCAACGCTTTAATCCCCCGGCACTTGGCTGCCTCTTTATTCATTTGCAAATGTTGTATAATGGGAATAGCAAACGAAGCAGTTTTACCTGTTCCCGTTTGCGCACAGCCTAATATATCTCTTTTTGCTAATGCAGCCGGAATTGCCTCTCCCTGAATGGGAGTGGGCACTGCATATCCTTTTTCTTCAATAGCTTTTAAAATCGGTTCGGTTATATTTAATTCTTTAAATGTCATAATTGTTGTTTTTGCTGTATCAAAACAGCTATTAATTTATATTGTAAAGGGACTGACAAACTCCATCATGGGAATGAAAATCCCGTAGGTTAAGCCAGTTTATGGGTTGCCAAGAAAAACTCGCGCTCCAGTGTACTCATTACTTCTTTTACACTACTGATTTTTTCAGCGAGAAAAGCATTGCTACCGGCAAAAGCATAGCCTTTTTTCATATTTCCTTTGGCTGCATTATATAAAGCCTTAATAATGCAATAAGGGCTTTTTGTATAATCACATGTTTTGATACAATGGAATGAGCAACTCTTAGGCCTCTCCAGTCCACTATTCACATTGTGAATAAATTCCCCGTCAATAGCTCGTCCTGGCATTCCCACAGGACTTTCAATAATAAGAACATCTTCGGACTTGGAGTGAATATATACTTCCTTGAACGTCTCGGACGCGTCACATTCCTGGGTGGTAACAAAGATACTTCCCATTTGTACCCCTGCAGCTCCCAGTCCCATAAAATGTGCAATATCTTCACCCGTCGAAATGCCGCCGGCGGCAATCACCGGAATCTGTTTCTGTTCTTTATAGCTGGATGCAATCATTACCACTTCCGGAATCAAAGTTTCCAAAGCATAATGCTGATCCTGTAATTGTTCTTTTTTGAATCCTAAATGTCCACCGGCTTTAGGCCCCTCCACCACGATTGCATCGGGCAGATAATTATAGTTCTTCTGCCATTTATCGCAGATGATTTTGGCTGCTCGTGAAGAAGATACAATAGGCACTAGCTTGGTTGTACTCTCCGGAGTCAGATATGAAGGCAGGTCGAGTGGAAGCCCGGCACCGGAAAATACCACATCAATCTTTTCCTCGATTGCGGTGCGCACCATATCCGCATAATTCGATAAAGCAACCATGACGTTTACGCCAATAATACCTTTTGTTTTCGCACGTGCTTTCCGGATTTCCTCTTTCAGCCCGTTAATACATTTTTCAGGATAAGTACCTTTCCCTTTGGGGTATAACAAACCTAAACCTGCGCATGATATAACGCCTACTCCTCCTTCGTTTGCTACTGCCGAAGCCAAACCCGAGAGCGAGATACCTACTCCCATTCCACCTTGTATTACAGGTGTTTTTATCTCAATATTTCCTATAAAGAATGATTTCATATGTTTTATTTTGCTTTAGAGCAATTGAACAAGATAAACAGTGTGAGCACACTTTATTCAAGCGCTCAAGATTGGCCCTGTCATTGACTATTTGCCTTGTTGGGTGTAATTTATTAAACCTTTACTCCTGACTTCTTCAAGAGTATTGTGTATTACAAAAAAGTCTAATAAATCTATTTTCAGAATGGAAAGTGCAGGAGTAGATATTCCTGATATTGCACAGAAAAAGAGCCAGAATTAGCAGAACTTAAATGTAATATGATTTTTTGTCTTCCCCTGTGTCAATCAGAAGATTCCTCCGTTGAATCATGAAACGGAAATAACTTATTAAATAAAAGCAGAAGATATTATCTTCTGCTTTTATTCGGATATTAATATCTTCTAGAGTTATTATAACCACCACGGCCACCACCGTTAGACGGTCTTTCAGTACGAGGACGTGCCACGCTTACTGAAATAACTTTCTGGTCGTATTCAACTCCATTCAGTTCGTCAATTGCTTTTTGTCCTTCTGTATCATTCGGCATTTCTACGAAAGCAAATCCTCTGGATCTACCAGTTTCTCTGTCAAAAATTACTTTAGCTGAAGAAACTTCTCCAAACTCTGCAAATAAATTTGTTAAGTCAGCATCATTAGTGCCATAGCTTAAACCTGAAATGTAAATGTTCATTTAAAATTTTATTAAAATAAATACTAATTTGGAGTGAGGAGGATAATTAAAGACAAGGACTGCTTGCTAATAAAATATTATAAAGAAGAACTATACGATAATGATTCGTAACTCAAACTCTTGGTACAAAGGTAACACAATAAATCAGAATAATACATTTATACCCGTTCTTTTTCGGAAGAAAGACGATAATTATCATTTATTAGCACACAATTCATCCTAAATCGGCGAGATACACAATTTTGCCTCTCATTCTTGATATTCTCTTGTAATATATCTACTTTTGCCATTACATAAATTATCAAGTCCCACTTTATGGATGTCAGAATAGAACCAAGTTGGAAACAACAATTACAAGAAGAATTTGACAAACCATACTTCGAAAAGTTGGTTACATTCGTCAAAGATGAATACAAACGGGCACACGTCCTCCCTCTCGGACATCAGATTTTTCATATATTCAATTCCTGTCCCTTCGAAAAGGTAAAAGTAGTTATCCTTGGACAAGACCCCTATCCCAATCCCGGACAATATTATGGAGTCTGTTTTTCTGTGCCTGATGGAGTAGCTATCCCAGGTTCACTAAGCAACATCTTCAAAGAAATACACCAAGATTTGGGAAAGCCAATTCCAACTTCTGGTAATTTGGATCGTTGGGTAGCTCAAGGTGTATTCCCGCTAAACTCTGTTCTTACTGTACGTGCGCACGAAACCGGTTCTCATCGAAATATGGGTTGGGAAATCTTCACAGACGCAGTTATCAGGAAACTAAGTGAAAAACGGGAGAATTTGATATTTATGCTTTGGGGAAGTTATGCAAAAGAGAAACGATCTTTGATAGATACCAACAAACATCTGGTACTAACCACTGTTCATCCCTCTCCCCGCTCTGCCGAATATGGTTTCTTCGGTTGCAAGCACTTCAGCAAAGCCAATGCTTTCTTGCATAGTAAGGGAATAGAAGAAATTGATTGGTAAATAAATGATTTCTCAAAACAAACTATCAGTACCCAGAAACATTCGCCATGAATAAATCAAACGATATCACCCGAGAAGAAATGTGGGCCAAGCAATGCTTGTCTGCTACCGATATTGATTACGCCGTGTGGGAACGGGATAAATCCATACTTCACCAACTTTCAAAAATCTGTCACAACTGCACATTTGTTGTCGATGTTTACAAATGCAATTACACGTATGCATCCTCGAATTTCGTTGATTTACTGGGGTATGACAGTCACAAGATAGAAACTTTGGAAAAGCAGGGAGATTATTTAGAATCACGTATTCATCCGGACGACCGTGCGCAACTGGCAGCATTACAGGTCACGTTAAGCCAATTCATTTACAGTCTGCCCCTCGAACAGCGAAACGACTATTCCAACATTTACAGTTTCCGTATACTCAATGCCAGGCAGCAATATATACGTGTCACTAGCCGACATCAAGTTTTGGAACAAGACCGTAACGGCAAAGCATGGCTCGTAATAGGCAATATGGATATTTCACCCGACCAAAAACATTCCGAAACAGTAGACTGCACTGTCCTAAATCTGAAGAACGGGGAATTCTTCTCTCCTTCCTCTTTACTAATGCCTTCTTCGCTCAACCTCACTAATCGGGAAATAGAGATATTACGGCTTATTCAAAAAGGGTTGTTAAGTAAAGAGATTGCAGACAAGCTATGTATCAGTATTCACACTGTCAATATTCACCGGCAGAACCTGTTACGCAAATTAGGTGTGCAAAATTCTATCGAAGCCATTCGTTTGGGACAGGAAACCGGACTACTAAGTTAATTAACCCATACGCACTTTTCCCAAGGCTACCAGTCTGTCTAAGGCATCCATTCTACCACCCCCACCGCCGGATGCAATCTTCTCCATTCCTCAAATTCCGGATAACTACGTACACCATCCTGAATCACAGCTTGATAATACTCCACTCCCATAATCTTTTCCGTATCAGGCGTTTCGTATTTTAATTTCAGGATAGCCAGTCTCATTTCATCTGTCAATACCGCAGAAATGCGTTCGGCCACCCTTTCAAAATAGCCATCATAACGAGAGCCTTCTTGGATATGAATCATATCCATTTGCCAAAGTTCTCCTTCCATATCCTGATACCATGCATGCCACTCTATACACGCTTCTGCTGTATGTAATAAATTCGTATATTCAATCCTCTTTATGGACGTATTTTCCGCCAATTCAGCCATCGCCCGAAAGCTGGCAGACAAATCCAAAGGAGAAGTGTAAATGTGAAAATCAATATCCCGATGTTTCATCAATAATCCTATACGCAACGAACCTACCAGATTCACTTTGGCACCAATCCCCTCCCATATCCGAACAATACGGGTATCCTCTATAATCTCCCAAGCTTTCTGCTGGTTACGTTTTGCCAATTCAAGAATATTCATCTTTTTCCTTATTAAGTAAGTATGCAAAAATAGGAAAAAGGATACATATATAGCTATAAATAACTATTTAATCCCTTAATGGGTTGAGCTAACTTTGTCCGCAAATTCAATTCTTCACCATACAACTAAAAAGAGATTATGATATTCAATCAAACAGAGAAACAGGAAAAAGAGTATTTACAGCAAGTCATAACCACTATCCATGATACGATCAACACCACCAGTACTTCCGTCAAAGAGCATATAGACACCCTGCAGGAGTACAAGGATTATCTATGGTCGAACAAAGATATTGATCCCCACGAAATCCGTTCCATGCGCGAAAGCATATTAAATCATTTTGCAATAGGCGAAAACGTAATTGACAAACGCAGGCGACTAAGCAAAATACTGGATATCCCCTATTTCGGACGAATCGACTTTCAGGAAAAGAAAGACAAAAGCCAAGTTAGTCCAATCTATATAGGAATACACACTTTCTATGATTTCAAGCAAAAACGAAATCTGATTTACGATTGGCGAGCTCCTATTTCAAGCATGTTCTACGATCATGAATTAGGCGAAGCGACCTATTCTTCTCCGGCAGGTGAAATTAATGGAACAATCTTGCTCAAACGCCAGTACCGTATTCGTAAAGGAAATATGGAGTATATGATTGAAAGTTCCGTAACTGTTCATGACGATATTCTGCAAAAAGAACTATG
>CAUHML010000079.1 GCA_959606905.1 uncultured Bacteroides sp.
AACAGGCTGAAGTACAGGGCTTCCTGCCTATCTGGGGACTTTGGGGAAAAGAAACATATACCATGATTGGCAACCACGGTGTTTCAGTTATCGCCGAAGCTTACCGCAAAGGCTTCCGAGGCTTTGATGCCGAACGTGCCTTCAATGTTATCAAAAATACCCAAACCGTATCTCATAAACTGAAATCCGATTGGGAAACTTATATGAAATACGGTTATTTCCCTACTGACTTGATTAAGACAGAATCAGTATCCTCTACGCTGGAATCGGTATATGATGATTACGCCGCAGCCGATATGGCCCAACGTATGGGTAAAGAGGAAGATGCCGCTTATTTTGCCAAACGTGCCGATTTTTATAAGAACCTGTTCGATACTGAAACGCAATTCATGCGTCCCCGCAATGCTGACGGGAGTTGGAAATCTCCTTTCAACCCTAGTCAGGTTGCCCACATGGAAAGTACCGGTGGAGACTATACCGAAGGTAATGCATGGCAGTACACTTGGCATGTGCAACATGATGTGCCGGGGCTTATTGAGTTATTCGGCGGAGAACAAGCATTCTTAAACAAATTGGATTCTTTATTCACCTTGAAACTGGAAACCACCCAGGCAGATGTTACCGGCTTGATCGGTCAATACGCACACGGCAATGAACCCAGCCATCACATTACTTATTTATATACGTTGGCAGGTCGCCCCGAACGTACCCAAGAACTGATCCGTGAAATCTTTGATACGCAATATCATCCCGAACCCGACGGACTCTGTGGCAATGATGACTGCGGACAGATGTCAGCATGGTATATGTTCTCTGCTATGGGGTTCTATCCGGTAGATCCGGTAAGTGGCAATTATGTATTCGGCGCCCCACAAATGCCTGAAATTGTATTGAACCTGGCCGATGGAAAGACTTTCACGATCATTGCCGAAGGATTATCAAAGGAACACAAGTATGTTGACAGTATTACACTGAACGGTGAACCTTATACAAAGAATTATATCTCGCATGAAGATATCCTAAAGGGCGGGACTTTGGTGTATAAGATGAAATAAGGAATCTACCTCATTACAGGAAGAGGGTATGTATAGCTGGAGCCGACTGTCATACCCTCTTCCTGCTTTCTGTTCCTGATGCTTTTCAAAGGATCATAATGCTCCAGGTATTTATGCCCTTATCCATGAAACATGATCATTATCAGCATAACTTCTGTTTTAGATATCTTGTAATTGCCATATTAAATTGTTGCCATGAACCATGTCAAGTCAGAACATAATATAATAGGCAAAACAAAAATACAACTCTTATATTTGCTCAATCCAAACTTTATTGCGTTATTTGCGTTACATGTTTTATGTAACATAAAAACTGCAATGAAGAGTATTTCTACTAATCCATTTTTAATAACCGGTTACCAAGGGCCCGACTATTTCTGTGACCGCGAAAAAGAAACAGCTTCTTTAATGTCAGCATTAAAGAATGGCAGAAATATTACATTAATCAGTCCGCGCCGTATGGGAAAGACAGGACTAATAAAGAATGTATTTTACTATATTCAAAAAGAAAATAAATCTGCCGCCTGTTTTTATCTGGATATATTTTCAACCCAGAATCTTCAGGAGTTTGTATCTCTACTGGGACGAAGTGTGTTGGGGAAATTAGATACCTTATCACAGAGTACCTTAAAATCGCTATTCTCATTCTTTAAAAGTTGCCGTCCGGTCATCAGCGCCGATGAAATTACAGGAATGCCATCTGTAACACTCGACTTTATTCCGGAACGTTCAGAAGAAACCTTGAAAGAGATTTTCACTTACCTAAACCAATCGGGAGTAGAATGTTATATAGCCATTGACGAATTCCAGCAAATAATGGAATATCCGGAGAAAGGAGTGGAAGGCCTGTTGAGATCGTATATCCAGTTCACCCCGAATGTGCATTTTATCTTTTCGGGCAGCAAAAAGCATTTGATGGAGTCTATCTTCTTTTCCATCAAAAGACCTTTTTACCAATCTACGCAGAAACTTTTCCTGGCCCCTATTCCTTATACTCCTTACCGGGAGTTTGCCAAGAAACTGTTTGATGAAAAGAAAAAAACTTTGCAGGAAGATATCTTCCATGAAATTTATCAATCGGTAAAAGGACATACGTGGTATATGCAATATCTTTTAAACAGATTGTATTCATTGCCACAGCAGACTCCGACCATAGAGCTGTTGCATACACTCATCCAGGAAATCATACAGGAGGAAGAATATACTTATCAAACCTATTTCCAGTTTTTAACTTCCAATCAGATTCAGTTGCTGAAAGCTATAGCCAAAGAGGAAATTGTAAATGAGATTAACAGTGCCACATTCATAAAGAAATATGATTTAAAAGGAGCCAGCAGCATAAATGTAGCATTAAAGTCTTTAATTAATAAGGAGTTTGTCTTAAAAGAGCAGCAAGGATATATAGTATACGATCGTTTTTTGGCAATTTGGCTCAAAGGACTAGTATGAATAATTAAAATCTCCATCACTATGAATACAAAAGGAATTCTTATTGCAATTCTGGCATTGGGAAGCATAACGTTGATAAATGCCCAACAACCTGCCGGCTATTTCTTCAAGGAATTTACTCCAGGAAAAGTTTTATTGAAAAACAAACAGTTTGCCAAAGGGAAATTTAACTATGACTGTATAAACAAGGAAATGCATTTTTTGAATGAATCGACAGACATGGTTATAGAGAATTTGGAAGATATTGATACAGTAGTCATTGATATACACCGCTTTATTCCGTTTGAGGGACATTTTATGGAAGTGATGACTGATCAGCATACCACTCTTTTTATAGACTGGAAAGTAAAGCCAAAAGATATCGGGAAGAAAGGAGCTATGGGAACAGTTACTCATGGCAGTGTTCAAGCAATTGATGTCAATACACGCTTCCAACGTGTTAACGGTGAACAGAATTTAGACCTTTCGGTCTATAAAATGGTAACGGAAAATGTTTATTACACTCAGATTAAAGGCAAGTTGAGAAGCTTTCGAAATATCCATTCACTTCTGAAATTGTATTCAAAAGATAAGCAACAACTTATCAAAGAGTTCATTGAAACAGAAAAGATTAAGATAGAAAAGCCCAAAGATATACTAAAAGTCTTGAAACGGTTTCAATAAAAGAAGGTGTCCGAAAAGTGAAGTGCCCTCTAAAAGTTTTATGTCTAACTTTTGGAGGCTGTCCATTTCAGACACCTTCTTTTATTATATAACTAATACTTTATTTTCCTCCACTAGATTCATATCCTGGTGTCTGCTTCAATGCCGAATTATTAGTCAATGTATTCTTATCAATAGGCCAAAGCAAACGGGTTGCTTCTGCTGTAGTATGTTCCAATACATATTCATCACCTGCTAAGCGCAGATCATACCAACGTTTTCCTTCAACCATAAACTCACGCATACGTTCTTTTAGAACAGCTTCCATTGCACCGGCATTATCCGGTTTTACAGACTTATTATCCGCATAAAGTGCGGCATCATTATCATTGGGATATTGTACTTCCGGATGTGCATTAAAATAATCTTCACCATAGGCACGTTTACGTACTGCATTAATTTCTTCCACAGGGTCCTCTCCTAAAAAAGCCTTAGCTTGAGCTAACAACAACAAGCAATCTGCATACCGATAAACAGGATAATCATCCAATGGACTACGCGTATCAGCCCCATCAAGCAATGTACCCAAAAACTTGGCCGGATACAACCCATAAAGAGATAAAGTTCCATCTTCCTTTTTTTCATAAGCAGCCTGAAGTGTGCTTCGCTTACGGGTATCGTTATCATTAAAGCATTTAGTATACACATCCTTATTAACCGGGTAACGGATCGTACCATTCACTTTCACTTTATCACCCAATGAACTAATGGGATTACCATTCTCATCCATATATCCGAATAATATATTTTGCTGTGGAAACATATTATTATTATATGTTACATCCCCCCACATATTATATTCATCGCGTGCATTGCGAATCGCAAATATTATCTCTTTATTATTCTTGTTATCATAAGAAAATACTTCAGAGAAATCCTCCAACAAACCAAATTTATCGGTTTGATTTCTCACTTCCTGCAATGCATTTTTCGCTGTTGTATAATCTTCGTTACCACCTCCCATGTGTTTTCCTCTCCACATATATACTTCACCCTTCAACATCATGGTAGCTGCTTTAGACCAAAAATAACGCTGAGAATCATTTCTAAACCCATAATTATCCCCAAAAGCAGTTTCTGAAGCCTGTAAATCATCAACAATCAATTTCATTACGTCAGCAGCAGAAGAAGCTGGTCTTGCTAAATTTCCAAGATCCAAGCTCGACCCTTCCGAGAAATCGGTCCATATCACTACATCTCCATAAGATCGTAACAACTGAAAGTAAAGGAAAGCACGGATACCATAAACTTCGCCCAGATAATATTTCTTGGTACTTTCATTCATCGACATACCTTCCACCTTGTTTATCATCAGATTAGCCTGATTAATCACCTCATATAAATTTCCAAAATTAGAAACAACCGTATTCACATCGTTCAAACTGTTGTTCCACATACGTTCATTACCCTGGGTAGCACTACCAAATGTTGACTCTCCAAAATAATAATCCGCACGAGGTTCTCCAAAAAGAAAAATGCTATAACTACATTTCTCTCTAAACTTAGAATGTAACCCCACATTAAAAGCATCCACCTGTGCTTCTGTCTGCCAATATTTATTATCGGCAATACTACTTATTGGCTCCAAATCCAAAGAATTACACCCGGTAAAAGCTATGCCAACCATTAAATATGCTAATATTTTTTTCATAATGAGTCTTGTTGATTAAAATGAAACAGATAAACCAAATAATACAGTTCTTGGAGTAGGATAACGTCCATTATCAATACCACGACCATATTCTGTACTTACAGCCGGTTCCGGAGATGTACCTTCATAACCAGTTATATAAAACAAATTCTGACCTGTGACATAAACAGAAGCATCCGTCATGAAACATTTACTGATTAGTGATTTCGGTAATGTATAACTTAATGTAAGCTCTCGCAAACACAAATAATCCCCCTTTTCATAATAATGAGAATTGTTGTTATCAGCAGCAGTTAAACCATTATTAGAACGTGTGATATTCTTTTTGATATTCTGATCGCCAAAATAATATTTAGATAAATCTGTGTTCGGATTATCTTCTGTCCACATATCTTTCACATCAGTTATAATATTCCATGTGCCTTGATACTGGCCCAATGTACGAGCCTTTAAATCATTATACAATGTATGTCCTAATGCATAATCAAAACGTCCATACAACGACCAATTTTTATAGCTGAATGTAGTAGAGAATCCACCGGTTATATTAGGAAATATATTACCAACGACATAACGGTCATATGAATCTATCACATCATTTCCATCCATATCCTCCCAACAAACATCTCCTGGTTCAATAGGTTTCCAACCTTGTTTACCTGCATATTCTGCTGCCTTACCCGGACCATACAAATTTGCGACATTATCAATTCGATTGTTTGCATATTTTTTTACATCATCCCAATCTTTAAAAATATGATTTTGTTTATAGGCAATAAGCTCACCTAACTTTCCACCTTCCTGGCGGCCGCCAACCCATACTAACTCTCCTTTATTAGGATCCCATACCTGAGCACCACCTACACGGTTATTAACCTCCTTATTGTCAGGCAATTTTATAATTTTATTAGCTACAGTAGAAAGGTTTGCTGTCATATCCCAAGTGAATCCACCTTTATTTATGATATTAGCACGTACTTCCGCTTCAAAACCAGAATTACGAAGAGTACCCAAATTAGTAGCAATCTTATCAAATCCTGTATACCCTGGTAAAGCAAGATCGGTAAGCAAATCTTTTGTCTTGCGATTATAATAATCCAGAATAAAGCTCAAACGATTATTGAAGAAACCAATATCAAGTCCGGCTTCAAAGCTTTGGCTCTGTTCCCAACGTAACCCTGTATTAACCAATGCACTATTGTATATACCGGTTTCACCACCATAAGGTTTCGTTGTTGCATACTCACCATATACCGTATAATTACCTAAACCGTTCACATTACCATTCACACCATAACTAAGACGAGGTTTAAAGGTGGAAATCAAATCAGAAACGTTGGAATCCTTCCAAAACTGCTCTTCTGTAATATTCCATCCGGCAGAAACTCCAGGGAAAAATCCCCATCTATTATCCTTCAATTTAGAAATACCATCATAACGGAACACAACAGAAAGTAAGTATTTCATTTCATAGTTATAATTCAGACGTCCAAAACTAGAAAGTATTCGATAAGCACTCTTAGTAGTACTAGTTTCAGTGCGAGTTGCGCCTACATTTAAAGTAGGGATATCATCAGTAGGAGAATTTTGAGTTTTTGCCGCAAGCTTAAACTGATCATAAGTAAAATATTCACCCCCTAACATGACCTCCAAATTATGCTTATCAGCAAAAGTGTCGGTATAAGTCAATGTAGCATTATATTGCTGTTGAGTATAACGTTCCTGCTCCACAGAAGCCTCACGTGTTGTATTTGTATCTTTATTCTCCAATTGGTACGCTTTATTAAATTTTTCCACCATGTAATCATAACGATACAAAGAAGCGTTACCGTTTAACACTAATTTCTTTGGAAGAATATCCAATTTAAATCCTATATTATAAGTGCTTTTATTCGTTCCGTCAGAATACAGTAATTTATCTCTGAAATAAGCGGGATTACCATCGGAAATATTAGTATCAGCCGAATTAGGACTACCATCCTCATTCCAAGGATTCCAAGTAGGACGCATACCACGTGTACGATAAAAGAACTCATAAGTACCTGTCCATGACAATGTAGGCTGTGTAGACCAGGAATAAGTAGTTCCTGCATTTATTGTCAAAAATGGGAAGAGCTTATAGGAGCCGTTCAAGGAGCCATTAAAACGTTGATAACCAGTTCCAACGACCTGACCATCCTCATCATAATACCCTAAACTGGCAGCAAAAGTTCCTTTATCATTTCCACCATTGATACTGATATAATGATCTTGCATCAACGCAGGTGAATTAAAAATCTCATCATCCATAGCTCCATGATAATCTTTATAAACCAACTGTTTACCAGAGTAAGGATCAGTCATCGTCTGCCATCCTTGATTCACCAAATCCTCATTGCCTTCCAAATAACGTACATCATAGTTATTTTTAGTTGTACCACAACCATTCTGAGTATCAGGATTCCATCCATCACTATATCCTGCTACCGCTTGGTTAGCATTTTTAAATCCTAGTCGAGTATAATACAAATAATCACCAGCATTCAGATATTCATATCCTTTGCGGGCAAAGTTCATACCCATCTTGAATTTATAATTAACATCTACTTTTCCCTCTTTACCTTTTTTCGTTTCAATCAAGATAACACCCCCATTAGCACGAGCACCATAGATAGCCGTCGATGCAGCATCCTTCAAAACCTGGATAGATTCTATATCCGAGGAGTTAATATCTGCCATATTATTACGCACTATTCCATCAACAATAATTAATGCGGCACTATTATCCCCCGTAATTGTTGCTCCCCCACGCAAAGTTATATTAGGTGAGCTACCTGGCTGCCCTGTAGTATTGACAACACGTAATCCCGATACAGATCCTTGTAATGACTGTCCCACATTACTATAAGCCGCCTTCTTTAAGACCTGGTCATCCATTTTAGTAATAGCAGTAGTCAAAGCTGCACGTTTTTGAGAACCACCATAGCCGACAACAACAACTTCATCCAAAGTTTGAGTATCATCTTTCAAAATAACATTCAGCGGAGTTCCATTCCATTTCATTTCTTGAGTGATATAACCAACGAAAGAAATCTGAATAACATCTCCATTCTTTACATCATTTAAAGTGAAATTACCATCAAAATCTGTGATGGTACCATTGGTAGTTCCTTTTACTACCACAGATGCACCAATAACAGTTTCCCCTGTAGCATCTTTGACAACACCTGTACAAGTTCCACTCTGTTGTGTGATTTTCAAATCGGTAACGCCGGGACTGGCAACCGCGTATGCTGCTCCGGTAGAGGCACCCATTAGGAACAGCATCATGCTGACTGATTTTAGTCGTTTTAACATAGCTGTGATTCTTTAAATATTTATTAAAAATCAACCAGTTTAAGATATTATTCTTAAACTAAACCAAGATTGACGCTGCAAATATATAATATATTTGATATATTTAAGAACATAAACAAAAATATTTTATTATAACCTCCGTTATTTAATAAAACATTAAATCATCACACATTATCATTCACCTTTATTTTATTTATATTCACTTGAAAATAGTTTATTTTATGCATTAATATAACAATAGATCACCGCATCACATATGCCCTCGACTATGAAGTTCTTTATTCATGATACTCTTCACTATAATGTTTCATCACACCTTCAGACAGATAAGCGATGCCTACCTTCAAAAGGCAAAATACACGCTTAAGAAATAAATGCCTTAAATAAAAGCAGGGAAGCCCAAAAAGACTTCCCTACAAAATAATATCAATATATATTCTTATTCGACCGAAACAGCCCCTGTACTAGCCTCATATTTCCATCCTGGATTTTGATAAACCGAAGATGAGGTGAAGTCATTGGGATCTGATGCAGTCTGACGGAATACAGCCACCCCAATGGGCTCTAAATAATGGGCAGGAGTAAAGAGGAATCCCTTTTGTTTTGCAATGGTATTATTTTCCAATATTTTTTCGTATGGAAGTATATACACACTTGATTCAGGAGAAGACATATTTCCTGTTGACGGATTTACTATACAAAGATCTTTTAATTGTTCCTCATATACACTACCCCAATAACGCATACCTTCCGTGCGATAAGGAGTCGTTTTAAACTGATCAAGTGCCCTCCAGCGTTTCAAATCATCCCATCGGAAAGCTTCAGCACAAAGTTCATTACGGCGCTCACGACGAATATTATACAAAGTCGGATCAATCATAGTTCCATGTGAATAAGCGGCAAAATCCCCTTTTGCTTCTTCCAGCATATTAGTTGCGGCAATTGTCTTATTATAATCCGGATCTACTTTTGCACGTGTACGTAACGCTCTCCAATATCCATCTGCCGTTCCGTCAACAGTTCCATTCTTCTCGTATGAAGCTTCCATATAGATAAGCATAGCTTCCGCACCACGGAAAACAATACCTCCAGAGGTACCGGCAGAATGGTCATTCGCCATATGAGTTGAATAATGTTTACCCTTCTTTACAATATAACCTGTTGTTGCTAAACTGCCCGCATCACCGAATATCAAACTGATTTGACAAATACTGGGTGTACCATCATCACCATAATAATTCACATCTCCCGGCTTTTTAGTGAATATACCAAGACGAGAGTCACGATTCTGTACCGTAGCAACTACACCTTCCTTCTCCCAATCGGGATTATACCCCGAACCACTGGCATAAACAGGCAAACCATTACGCATAAGGAATGAATTGACCATACCACGTGTCCAGCCTGATCCACCACCATTACGACAAAGTTCCATCTGCAAATTACTGGTTACCCCCAATGATTCATCAAATTTTTTCCACATTAGAATCTCCTTATACCCTTCCATATTCTCATCACAGAACATGGTATAATATGGATTGATAGAAACCAATGAAGCATTCATTCCTTCCGGAGTATCTGTATTCTCTGCTAAATTGCCTACCATTTGGTCTGCAACAAACTTCGAAGCAGCAATCGCTTCATCAAGGAAATAATTAATTTCCACATCAGCATCATAACCTTGCGCATCTTTACCCGGCCATCCGCTTCCTCCCGGTACAAAAGCTGTACCACGATGATATTTTTCCCAAGTAGCTTCATATAAAGCTACACGAGCATGAAGCAAATAAGCTACATTTTTAGAAATACGATTTTTACCACCCGGAGGATTATTCAACAACATGTCTTCCGCCTTTTTTAAATCTTCAATAATAAAACGAGCAACCTTATGACGCGGTTGGCGCTTGCTAGCTTCCACCAATTCACCTTGAATATCGGGAAGTGCCGTTGTGACAATAGGCAGATCACCAAATTTTGTAAAAAGTTGAAAATAGCTATATGCACGGTTCACGTACATTTCTCCAATGTAATGTTTCACATTATCTTGGTTACCAGTTATAGCTCCCTCCTCATATCTTGGTAATACTTGGTCAAAAAAGTAGTTGCATGAACGAATATCCTCCCATTTCCACTCGCCACGGTCGGCAGCAACTTTTTTCTCACCAGGA
The DNA here is from genome assembly GCA_959606905.1 of uncultured Bacteroides sp. The sequence goes on from CAUHML010000079.1 coordinate 10,362, forward strand.
ATCCAAAACGAATTACTTGTTCCGCTTGCCTGATTATCTGTATCATTATCTTTTCCAAAAAGATTAATGCCATACTTATCATCCACAGTAACAAACTTATAGTTATTTATGGCATAAGCTGCTAAATCCGCTTCTGCAGAAAAGAATTTTTCAGGAGTAACCTTATCCAATGGTTCTCTATCCAAGAAGTCATTACAACTTGTCAGGCTGCCCATCAGCAAAGCTCCGATAGTTAAATATTGAATATAATTTTTCATATAGATCTTATTTTATTAAAAGGTTGCACTTAATCCGAATGAAATAGTCTTTGACAATGGGTAAGTACATCCTTCCCAATTGCCTACACCTATTGTTTCAGGATCAAAAGTATCACACAGATTGGTTATAGTAAACAAATTCTCTGCAGACACAAAGAAACGTAAATTATTCACGTAGAATTTTTTAGTCAAATCTGCCGGTAAAGTATATCCCAACGTTACGTTTTTCAAACGACAATAAGCAGCATTTTGCATATAGCGACTTTGTGCTTTACGATTCTTGTCGCTTTCTAAAGGACGTGGATAATACCCGTCGACATTCGCTCCTAGCGGGCTCGTTGTATCAGCAGGACGGAAATAGTCTAAGTGAGGCTCAAAAAAATTGGTCTGCCAATACCCTACAGCTCCCCAAAACATCATACTTTCAGCACCCGATCCCGGCATATAGTCACGTTTCAATGTTCCTTGGAAGAACACTTTCAAGTCAAAGCCTTTATAAGCCGCATCCAAATTCAAGCCAAAGTTATATCGTGGTGTCTTATTACCCAGCAAAACTTTATCTCCATGATTGTCTGCTGTATTATCTTTTGCACTTATCACACCGTCACCATCCAAATCGGCATACATTATATCACCTGCTCCCCAGTTGGAACCCATAGAAGATTGGTCCACCTTCGCCAGATGCGCATCCATTTCCGCCTGAGTCTTAGCTATTCCTATTGTCTGATATCCCCAAAGATCTCCCAAATGTGCCCCATCATAATATGTTTGGCCTAAATCTTTTGACGGATTAGGATATTTATCAATTACAACCTGGTTGTCGGATAAAGCCAATGTGACACCATATCTGAAATCACGTATCTGATCACGCCAGCTTACTTGTAATTCCCAACCTTTCGAAGTCATATTCAGATTATTCACATTTGGAACGGCAATACCTAAGATTGTTGGTAATTCCTGTCCCGGCCCAACCATATCAATTGACTTACGCTGGAAATAATCAAAATTCAAATTAAAACGATTGTCCAGCATACCAAGATCAAAACCAATATTTAAAGTTTGGGTCTTTTCCCAACCTAACAATGCCGAAACGAGACTGGACTCGGCTGCAGTATTAGGTTTCAAGCCATTGACCAACCAACCGCCATTATTTTGTTTATAATCAATAATGCGATAAAAAGGATACCAATTATCTGTATTTTGATTACCAAGTTCACCCCATGAGCCACGAACTTTCAATGTATTGACAATATTAGTATACTTCTCAAAAAAGGCCTCACGTGCCACATTCCAGCCTAAAGAGAAAGAAGGGAACCAATTCCAACGTTGATCGCGTAAAAAACGTGAAGAACCGTCATAACGCAGATTCGCCTCAACCAGATAGCGACCTTTGTAATCATAATTGATACGACCAAAAAAACCGGCTGTTGCCCATTCCTGATAGCCACCACTGGCACGTGCATTATCCGTAGTTGTATTTAAAGTAGGAATGCCAGACATTATGTTATTTTGTTTTGCAGTAATATCACGTTGTTTAAACAACTCACTTTGAAAACCGACCATTGCTTTCATATTATGCCCGTTTTCTAACTCCAATGAATACTCTGTAAAGATATTCGGATTAAAGAAATTGCTTTTATATGCATATTCTGTTACTCCCGAAGTTGTGTTGGCAATAGCATATGGGTTCTTGTTTACATCATAAGCATAAACCGTTTGATAATCCGTATGCGAGAAATTATAATTACTACGATAATTTAATTCAATAGTGGTTTTCCAATTTTTAATTGGTTCAATAAGAAACTGGAGTTGTTGTGCCACAACGTCATTCTGAGTATTATAACGTCCCCCTTCAGTCAATTGGTAAATTTTAGACTCTGCGGTATAAAAACCGTTAGGATCTACAACAGGAATTACAGGCCAATAACGGCATACATCAAAATAAAATACATTTTCCTTATTCTCGCCGGCACTTGCAAAGGAAGGGGAACTATAATCAATACGATTAAAACGAACACTATACCCTACTTTCAACCATTTTGCCAAATCCGCATTGATTTTACCAGTAAATGAATAGCGTTGTCTGCCATCATCCCCATATTTCAATAATCCTCCTTCATCCAGATAATTGGCAGACATATAATACTGCATTACATCCGTACCACCATTTACACTAATTGAATGCTCCTGAGTAAAACTATCACCAAACAACTCATGCAACCAATCAGTATTAGCGGTTGGCATAACATCCTGACGATTTGGGTCATCAAATGCATTCCAACGTCCAGCATCCGTAGCCCACATATATTGTGTAGATTTACCATGCTGATAATCCAAAATTTGTTGCAATTTCTTCTCACTATACATTGGCGACTGTCCTCCATTGGTCAGCTGGTCGTTGATAGCTAATGCAAAACTGTATGAATCTGCCATATGAGGCATATTCAATGGAGAGTTAAATCGGAAATTATTATTATAATTAATAGATGGTTTTCCTGACTTACCTTTTTTAGTAGTAATCAAAATGACACCTCCCGGCGCGCGTGAACCATAAATAGAAGACGCAGCAGCATCTTTCAAAACAGAAATATTCTCAATATCCTGTGGATTAATAGCATTAATATCCCCTTCCATTCCATCAATCAGCACCAAAGGAGATACTGATGAGCCTTTACCAATAGTTCCTGTACCACGAATATTGAATTCTTTGTTACCTTTCAATGAACCACCATCACTACTTGTTGAAATATTCATGCCAGGAACAACTCCTTGCAGAGCTTCAACCGTAGAACTAACAGGACGTGCCGCAATCTCTTTCGCTCCGACAGTAGATACAGCACCGGTCACATTCACTTTCTTCTGCGTTCCAAATGCAACGACTACCACTTCATCCAAAGTCTGGGTATCATCTTTTAAAATAACATTCAAAGGGGTACCATTCCAAAGAACCTCTTGAGTAATGTAACCGACAAAAGAGATCTGAATGATATCTCCTTTTTTTACATTTGACAAAGAAAAGTCAC
>CAUHML010000080.1 GCA_959606905.1 uncultured Bacteroides sp.
GTTGCCGGTAGCTGATGCAGCGCCTCGGTTGCCGGTAGCTGATGCAGCGCCTCGGCTGCCGGTAGCTGATGCAGCGCCTCGGTAGCCGGTAGCTGATGCAGCGCCTTGGTAGCCGGTAGCAATCTTTTCCTTTACCCACTTACATTTGCTGAAAGTGAACTTGATTGCCGCATCAACAATGCTTTTAATACTTAACTCTGCTCCTATGTGGATTTTTGAGCAAGCAATTTTGGTATCATCCGTATCAACATCCATATCCCCGCTTCCTTCAACTTCATGGAACTTATTCATTCCAATGTATGCAGGAGGGTAATAGCCAAATACATCTAAGGGATGAAGACAATAGTGGAAACCATTACTACAAGCGCTTATATCACCTTGTTCTTCGTAATCTTTTCCCTCTTCATATTTAAAACCCCTGCAAGTCATATCAGAATTGAAGCCTTTGAACCCTTTTATCTTACTGAATTCTTCCGGGATAGTAACATTATCAGGAAGGTTTGCTCTGAGAGCCATATATGCCATATAATTTGTATCAAACCCCGCTATTCCCGTCCCAATGGCGGTAAGAAGAAACTCCTTTTCAGGATGTTCGTTGGCAAAATTCCGCAAGTTACCCAAATAGGTTATCAAATCTTCTTCTGTGACTTTCTCCATATCTTCATTCAGCGTAGGAATAGCATAGGATTGCCCTTGCAATCCTTCGGCTTGTCCCATGATTGCACCGAATTTCTCAACTGCTAATCTGGCTGCTCCACCGGCATGGTTACCGTTCATATTACTGCCAAAAACAAATATTTGATTCTCTTTAAGTTCCTGAATATTTTCAGGAGTAAATTTCTTTTTCATATTTATATTGTTATTAATTGGTTTCAAGAAAAACCGGACTATCTTCACAGACCGCCCGGCTACGACTAAACAAATCCTTCATCTGTAGTGAAGATGTTGCGACACCCGGACTCGAACCGGGACGAGTTGTCAAGCTCCGCACATCTAAGGTTTGACATTCCTATCATAGAGTGCTACGTCTACCATTCCGCCATGTCGCAGTGTTTCCCGACCAGCACGTGGACGGGACTGTTTACATTAAAAGCTATCATGAATTATCCACCCTTACAGGCTGTTTCTTTGTCATTAAACTCTATTTTTCCATTCATAAGAAATGGAAGCATTGAATCTCTAAGTTCTGCAAGAAGTCTATTCTCTTCATTATTTAAGTAATAAATATGCTGCTTATACATATTCATGAAAAAAGGCATGATGCTCGATAATATTTTTTTATCTGTATTCTCTATGCAAAATATTTTTGAAGCGGAAGATTGGATATATTTGTTCTCAATAATTTTCTCTTTTACTTCGTAATTCTTGAATGATGCAAAACTTTCATTCATCGCCTTTACTACTTCATTAGATGCTTCACACGCTCTTATAATTTCTGTAAGCCCCAATTTCTCAGCCCACACTTTATTAACCGTCACTTTTATTACATTACGTTCACGGATAACACGGTTAATATCTGCTATAATAGCATTAAAATCACGATGAAGTGTACCTTCCATATAAATTGGAAGATATGGGCCAATATCAAGATTGTAGTTATGATTCAAAAGCTCCTCTATGGACACTTTCTTTGAATAACCTTCCTGTTCCTTATGTAGAAGTTCACATATAGCAACCAATTGTTCGTCCGAAAAGGTGTTAAATTCCTTTTTATATATACGATTATAGTGTGATGCTTCACCTTCTCCACGCTGTTCCCGCACTTCAACAGTTTTCATTTGCTCCGCATTAATCAGCATCACATCTTTACTCGTTTTCTTCTTATCAAACAAAAGTATGCAAGTCGCTACAGAGGTAGACTCAAACATCTTTTCCGGCAAAGAAATAGCAGCTTGCAGCCATCCCTTCTCAATAAAGTATCTCCTGCACTCTTTCTCTTCTTTGCTTGTAAGCACACCTCTGGGAAGAATCAACGCACATCTTTCACTCCTTTGCAAGCAATGCGCCACAAAAGCAAAATTACAAGTGTATTTCTGAGGTAAAGCTTTAATTATATTTTCAGATACAGGAACTTTTAAATTAAATGGCGGGTTGGAAATTGCTACATCCGCCTTTAAAAGCTCCATTTCTGAGAACATTAACCGTTGAACAGATGAATAAGTAGAGCCTTTAATTGTTCTGTATGAACAAATAACTTTTCTTGTCAGAATATCTTTATTGATAACCGTTGCCTCAATATTGCGAATACATAAATTAAACAGAAGAATAGGAATTACTTTTTCGTCTAACTCTTCGCATACGAATTTTAAATTTGGGTTGATACTCCATTTTTGAATCGTAAGTGCACCGGAACCCGAACAACAGTCATAAACTATTTTTTCTGACGAAGTACAACTTAAATAAGCAACAAGTTTAGCGAGGGAAACAGGAGTATAATCTTGCTTTTTTTCTTTCCTGTCAGCATGGTAAAATTGATAGACTTTTTGAAGCCAATCAATCTTTAAATCCGGGCACAACTCCTTATACTTCTCGAATATCAAAGGTGCGTTCTGAGAAAATAAGGAAGACATTATTTTATCTGGTAATGTACTGACATTAGCACATCCAAATAAATCACAAATCTTATTGGTTAATTCTTTTAGTTCCATATAATTACGTTTTCGTTCCCGTGAGCGTTCCGATGGTTGCCTTACTACTCTCAAACATCTATTGAGAGCCACGGGAATTCTCTATTTTAATTCTTGAATTTGTTTCATTATATTAGATACCTCATCTGCATTTACATAACCAATTACATCATCTGTAATTGAGGTATCATAACAAATAGCACCATCTTTAAGGACAGCAACCTCATAAGTATCTATACCGTTAGAATAGAACATATCTCCTTTTACAACACTTATTCCATAGCCATTATCAAACCGCATTACAGCGTGTTTTGCCTCCATGTATTCCTCACGAAGCGGAGAAGGAAGATGACGTGCCTCCTTGCTAAAAGCATGTGGATTAAATACCAAATCCGTAAATGTTTTTACCTTTCTCATATCATTATTCATTAAGCATTGCTCCCTTCAACGCAACAATACGTGTTTGGCTTTTCAGCGTGCCCGAATTTGACGGGAAGGGAGTATATATAATAAGCGTGTACGGGCGCCTTTCATTACCACCGCATACTTTATACCGATTTAAGATTGTATCGGACGCTTATGTTGTCTTTATGACCTTTGTCTCTTGCGATACGGACGCCCAAACCGCATACTCTCTACCGTAGGACATTTCGGTGCGAAGAGACAATCACGATAACCAAGCCTATACGGAGTCCCCGCGTTTCCGCTATCCGTAATCCTCGGTTATATTGAAATAAGTATAAATATCAGATACTTAAACCTCATTTCACATTCAATACGTCAAAGAACTATGTATTTTGCTCCCTCTGCACGACTCGAACGTGCGACCTTCGCTAACCGGAAATTACCGGATACTAAACCTTCGAACAAGTAACCATAGCGATGCTCTGCCTGGCTGAGCTAAGAGGAAGGAGCGTTGTTCACACAACGCGGTTTCTTTCTATAAACCTTTCAATACTTTTCAATTCGTACCAAATGGTACGGTTATTATATTTAGAAAATGATATTTCGGCATTATTCCTTAGTTTTTCCAACAAGTCCATGCTGCACCCTAAATATGCCATTGCTTCCTTGGCGGAGAGCCATATTTTTTGTACGGGTTCCACCTTTCCTATCTTTTTTTGCCTTCCCATAACCTACCAACTTAGACTGTCGTAATATTCTTTGTTACTTAAATAAGTCTTTACGATTTGAGTATCGCTACAACCTTCACCGAGAGAATCAACGATAACATTGTAAGCCGTTTCCGTCATGTTGTATATGACTTCCTGATTATAATCTGATTTGCCTGCGATGCCAAGAAAGAATAAGAAACCGATAAATCCTATTGCAAACATGGCTGTCTGTTTTGATATTTTGTTGATATTCATAATGATATTATTTAAGTCGTTTTACTATCAACCCTTCAGGGCAGCTTGTCGAATAAAAGCTATATCCGTTTTTAGATAGTCTGGACATGGTAGAGCGGGCTACATTGGGTTTTATATGCTTGTCCTTTATAATCACTGTGTCACCGACTTTTATACTTTTTAATGTGTCGGATGGAGATATTTTCTTTACTGCTATTGTCTTGATGTCATTCATATTTATGTGCTAATTGTATTAATCACCCACGAAACAAGAGCCAAAACGCCCTCTGTTGTTAGAAGTATAATAGACGGAAGCCGGAGCATTGAAATTATCATAGACGCTTCTTTTTGCCGGCTTATAGCCTTCATTCTCCTTTCTCAATCTATTAGTGAACGCTTTATCGTCAGCAGACTTATAGTCTACCATATTGGCTATTTCCTCTTTTACGCGGACAGAAAACTTTGCCATCTTCCATGACTTTTTCAAGCTTTCAGACCAGGTGTATTTTCCGGTCTTGTAGAAGTTGTGAGCCTTTTTCATTATGTCTGATAAATCGTACTTCATATTTGCTTTCTTTATTTATTTTCTTATCTTTGTATTTACTTTAAAAAGTAACGTTGTTGATTAACAACAGTGCAAAGATACAGTAAAATGCTGTATTGGCAACACTAATACAGTAAATAAATGTATGTTATAAAACATGTTTTATGTAAAGTCTTGATTAATATATTGTTATGAGTAAGTATGGAAATACAATAACGCTAATATTGTCTGCAATATCTATCATGGTATCTGTGGCTGCTCTATGTAGAACATATCCGCATACATCTGATTTGGGAATGGACTATCAAGGGGTGATAGTGGGGATATTAGCGTTACTGGTTACGGTGCTTGTTGGAATGAACTTATATACGTTGGTAGATTTCGGAAGGGCGACAAAGGAAGTTGAATTGTTGAAAGCTAAATTACACAATGATATAAATACAAGCTTGGCACTAAACTCTAACGACACATTTATAATGTATCACTACTTGATTACTGGTATAGCTCCATTAGGTCTTGAATATAACCTTATACGAAGTGCGTTGTCTTCTTTAGTACACTTGTCAAGCATTGGGCAGTATGACGCTTGTGGTGTTGTTTCAAAAACATTGGTTCAATGCGTTGTCAACCCAAGCGGAATAACAATAACAAGAAAATCGAAAGAAGAATTACTATCACTATTGTCAGAAGTAAAGCAACCGAAGAAAATTCGCTTGTTTCTTGATGTGGCTCAACTTGTGACATCTCTGAATGTTCTCGAAGTTGTTCACAAAACATAGATAAAGAGAGTTCTTCTAATTCTCTAATCGTTTCCCAATGTTCGGGAGAATCGAAGTTTAGACCTTTAAGTTTTGGATGTTTTCTTTTTTTCATAACGAATATAAATTAAATATAAACTAAGAACATGATAATACACAAAGAACCAAAAGAAGAATTGCTATCAACAATAGTTGAAGTGCAAAAACCGAAATCAATAGAGGGTTTTCAGAAGGTTGTTGAGCTTGTTGCTTCAATAACGGTTTCCGGAGATAAGGGTGCTTAAATGCACATTCAATCTCTAACAAATCGCAAACCTCTTTGTGTATTTCTTCAAATGTATGCTTTTGGTGTCGTTTGCGACCAAAGAAAGAGACAATAGTTGGAATATCATACATGCCGTCAGGGTATCTGAATTCATCTAAAGGGTCTTCTTCTGTTGATTTCTTTTTCATAATTCGTTCTTTGAAATGTTGTACAATCGGTTATTATTCAAATTCAATGTATAATATCTACTCATTGTCTTGATATTTTATATATTAAATTATCACGCACGTATGTGTTTATATACGCTGTGTAATCCCATTCTCTCTGTAAATAATATATGTTCCCAAAATAGAAATATCATAAATAAGCAGCGTTAATGGGATTATCAAACGGATTTTCATAAACAGGATGATTGGACACTTTGAGATTTGATGATTCTACACGCTTCTTGTGATTATAAATAACGTGCTTATATTTCTCGGTAGTCCCTCTGTCGCATATAGAGTAAGAACAAGGAATGACAATCCATCCGCTTCCGTCTTTGGGGTTATAGATAAAATGTTTCCTTCCCGTTCTTTTGCGCCACTCCTCAACGGTGTTGGCATTCACGGTATGGATAACCATTTCCCCGTGCGCCCTTGTCTTGGAGATTACTCCGTTTCGGAACATTTCATTCATCAGTCTGTGTGCGGTACTTTTGCTTGAACCGGATATATTTCCAAGTTTGCGCAAAGTCAAATCCTTGGTAAGGGCACAACGTTTTTGTTTCGGTTTCCCGTTACTCTGCGGAAAGTTGTCTCTATCAATAGAATTGACTGCACAAAGAAGCATAATACAGTTCAGCTCATGCACAAGCATGCGAATTGAATATTCCTTCTTATTCAGTTTATAGCAATAATCAGAGGTGTAAATAAAAGGCGTACGCCCTATTGACCTTTTGATTTCCTTGCTTTTAAAAGTGTTTGCAAGAAAGCTGCCTCCTTTTATGGAAAACAGAAAACTGTCGTTTAACGCTCCGTTAATAAGGCGTTTGGCTTTATCGTGAGAAACATGAAACAGTTTCATCACTTTATAAGGGGTTACATCGGTAAGTACAGAATTTGAATACAGACACTTAATACCAATAGCAAAGGCAAGCAATTCTTTTTCAGCCTTGCTTGCCTTGTATCTTTTGATTATATCTATTGGTATATTAAGTATGTCCATTGACCGATTGTATTTTATAAAATAAAAATCCGTTGCTAAAGTAGAGCGGCAACGGATTTTCATATAAAAAGCCCACGTTAGGGCGATTGTTTAATCATGTGTCTGTTGCCGCTCTACTTGCAACGGATGCAAAGATACAGTATTTTACTGTATCTCCAAATAAATACAGTATTATTATGATGAACAGTAGGGAAATATTAGAGTTTATCACTGATAATGAGAAAGTGACTCTTTCTAAGTTATCTCAGTTGATGGGGATTAAGAGGGCACAGCCATTGTATGATATTCGTGATGGGAAAATAAAAGCCATAAGTGCTAATTATGCGGATAAAATATTATCAGTATTTCCTGAATATAGCCGGGTGTGGCTTATTACAGGAGAAGGACAACCTTTTTCTAAAAATGAGAACGAAGAAAATATTGGTGAAAGTATCATCATGGCTGCAAGTGAACGCTTTTTAGAGGTTATGGAAGGTCTAAAGATTGGACCATACGTGCTTGAAAAAGATTGTGGCGTGAAAAATGCACAAGCTAAAATATCCCATTATAAGAAAGGGGTTACTAAAGCTATTTCCGCTGATATAATAGTGCAACTTTGTGAAGCTTATCCCCAAGTCAACGCCAACTACATCCTCACCGGTAAAGGTCCAATGTTCCTTGACAATGAAACTTCACATTCGTCTTTGACTGAAAAAGATGTAGAAGATTTGCCATCTCCGGAAACTGCTGAATACTGGAAGCGAATGTATGAAACGACAGTAGTCATGTATGAAGCGCAATTTGAGGATTTACAAAGGCGATTTAACGTTCTGAACAAATCTGTGGAAGAAATACAAGACCTATTCAGTGAGAGAAGAAAGGCTGTTTAATATTTATGTTTACAAACATGTTTTAAAATAAAACTTTTTCAACATAAAATTTGTTGATATTTCATCTCTCACAAGACACAATTTATTAATTTGAAATATAATGAATGAAAATGTAAATCTAATGATGAAGCACATGCTCCGTCTCGCAGAAGCGTATGAGAAATTACTGAACGAAGTTGTACAACTGAGACAAGAAGTCGCAATACTGAAAGGCGGGAAGGTTAAGGAAAAGAAAATTTATAATATGAAGATTTTAGGCAGTCAGGTTGGCGGAAGTTGATACAAAAAGCGGAAATGTGCTTCATCATTTGGTTTATGTAAAATAGAATAAACAAATAGTTTATTTACCCCGCCAGTAATACGGCTGGCGGGGTATCATAACGTAAACGTTGTTATTTATAACCAGTCTAAATTACAAATAAATCTGTCTCACATTTTGGTCACATCCCTATTTCTGCTTTAATTTGTATCGAAAGTAATATTATTAACAATGTAGTAAACATTGTTAGGTGGTATTATGTTTAAATTGCGTCGTTCGTTCTATCGTTCTACAATATTATAGAATAAAGGTGGTATGGGTAATATAAGATTAAAACAAGAACCTCGTTCTTCTAAAAAGAACATCTCTGATTTGAATAAATCTAACTCAGGGAAGAAGTTTGTATTGTCTGATATTTCCAAAGAGGAACTTGATAAAAGGAGAATACCCGTATATTCATATTTGCTATAATAGGAGTGCATGGGAAGCTGGAGTGAAAGACAAGAAGTAAAGAAAGAGGTCAAGGAAAAAGAGAAAATAAGCCGAGAGACGCTTGGAAAGTTCTTTTATGATTTGGCAAAAACATCATTTGCTGCAATGGTAGCAGGTGGGGCTGTGTCATTTTTCACAAGTTCAAACAATGAGTTATATTGGCTTTTGCTTTTGATTGGAGCTTTTTCAACAATAGTATTTGCTTATATTGGTTATAAAGTGATAAGGAGGTAATTATGGAAGGTCTATTAATCGTTTTAGGAGGTTCTGGGGCTTTAGCCTTTTTATTTGCTCTTTGGCTGAATACTCGAAAAGGCAAGAAGTGGCTTGCAAGTTTGTAAGCAGAAGGATAAAAAAGGGAACAGATAAATTCAATATCAAAACAATATGGGGAGTGTAATGGAAAGCAAGAAAGCAAAGTGCTCTTCAAAGTATCCGCATCGTCTAAAGCCTAAAGGTGATAGACTGGGATGGACGTTGCGAAGCGAAGTCAAGTATCCTCCAATGCGTGAAATTATTGGAGAGGGGAGAATTGTTAGTGATTCATGTTGCTTCATTTTAACTACCACAAAAATGATTATGTAAATGTTCGTGGGGATATTTATTATGCAAATTATATGCAAATTATTTTTGTATGTAAAATAAATATTTGATATATAGTATTTTAGATGCACTAAAAAAGAGCTTCCCAAGCTGAGGGTCACGAGTTCGAGCCTCGCTTGCCGCTCTCTTGAAAATCAGATAGTTATCGCAAGATTTCTATCTGGTTTTTGTTTTTAGGCAATGGCAGTTGAACTCCCAGTTGACCCTATGAGCTCAACTAAAATCTTATGAATGCAACGATTAATGTAGTATGCTACAAGTGGAAAACCTTAGCAAAAGGTGAATACCCATCTGTATAAGTGTTGCAATTTTAGTGGTATGCTACAAATCAAAGACATTATCTGTCCCAATAAAGAGTATATTCAGAAAATCTTCTTGATAAGCAAACAGAGTTACAGCAACGAATCATTTGCTGTTTTTTTTAATGTTACAGCTAAATCATTGTGATTTAAAAGGGAATAATTACCTTTGTATTATGGATGGTAAAGTAACTTATTGGATTGAAATGTCAGATTATGACTTGGAAACAGCAGATGCGATGTTGCTTACAGGCCGTTATCTCTATGTGGGCTTCATGTGCCACCAAACGATAGAAAAAAATACTCAAGGCATATTGGGCTAATCGTTTGGTGAAAGTACTTTTAAAGATACATTCGCTATCCAGATTAGCAGAGAGAACAGAATTAGATAAAGAACTATCAGAAGAACAGTTGGATTTCATTGATACACTTGAGCCACTTTATATTGAAGCCCGTTATCCCTCTTATAAAGAGAGATTGATGAAAAGTCTGACTAAGGAATATTGTATAGGACTTTTAAGCCAAACTAAAGAATTACAGTCATGGATAAAGAACAAGCTATAGTCCTCGCCAAGCGATATAAAGAAATGGTAGCAGAAAGATTACCATTAAAGGCTCTCTATCTCTATGGCTCGTATAGTAAGGGGAATTACAGAGAGGATAGCGATATAGACATTGCAGTAGTAGTAGAGCATTTGGATGACAACTATTTTGAAGATACCCCTCTATTATGGAAACTTAGACGTAAGATAAGTAACCTTATAGAACCCGTCTTGCTTATAGAGGATATGAGTAATCCTCTTTACTGCGACATCGCAAGAACGGGCATTCTTATCTAAAAAAATGATACAGAATAAGAAAAGCTGTATTTGAAGTTGGTTATTTTTAATTCTTGGCATCATCCTAAAGTTAAATCACAGAAAGAGGATATGTCTAAACTAAAATTCGCTTGCCATTTGTTTCTTTTTAGGCACGGGATTACACGGAAAATATAGATTTTCTTTGTTCTTTTTCCGTGCAATCCTTTAGATTTGCACTGTGAAATATTGGGGTTGAAATATTACCTTTGTAGTGAATAAAAGTTAACCAAGGGAAGCAGGTGACCTATCGTGAATTCCGTGCCTAAAAGAAATCTCAAGTGTATTTTTTGACACCCTCACAAGTTCGAATCTCGCTTGCCGCTTATACAGAGAATCAGATAGTCATCACAAGATTTCTATCTGATTTTTGTTTTATAGGAATATGTCAAGCCACCCCTTCACCTTTCACAACTCCCTGCTCATGCAGTATAGCGGGTGAACCCCTGTTTTTGTAAACGACTGATTATGATAACTCGCAATAGGAAAAAAAGTTCTCATTTATAAAGTATGCAAAAAATAGTGTTTACACAATAAACACTTTTCGCACAGAAATTTGTACTTTTGCACTCCGTTTAATGAACCCGAATAGAAAACTTTAAAAACGAAATAGAATGGCAGTAGAATTGAAAGACCTTACCAAACGTAGTGAGAATTATTCTCAGTGGTACAACGAGTTGGTGGTGAAGGCCGATTTGGCAGAGCAGTCGGCTGTGCGCGGATGTATGGTAATCAAGCCTTACGGATACGCAATCTGGGAGAAGATGCAGCGTCAGTTGGACGATATGTTCAAGGAAACAGGACACGTAAACGCTTATTTCCCCTTACTTATTCCGAAATCATTCCTCAGTCGCGAAGCGGAACACGTGGAAGGCTTTGCCAAAGAGTGTGCCGTAGTGACGCACTATCGTTTGAAGAACGACCCGAATGGCGGCGGCGTAGTGGTGGATCCCGCTGCAAAGCTGGAAGAGGAACTTATTATCCGCCCTACTTCGGAAACCATCATTTGGAATACCTATAAGAACTGGATTAACTCTTACCGCGACCTGCCTATCCTGTGCAACCAATGGGCAAACGTATTCCGTTGGGAAATGCGTACCCGTCTGTTCCTGCGTACCGCAGAGTTCTTGTGGCAGGAAGGCCACACGGCTCACGCCACTCGCGAAGAAGCCGAAGAGGAAGCAGTGCGTATGCTGAACGTGTACAGCGAATTTGCCGAGAAATACATGGCAGTGCCCGTTGTCAAAGGTGTAAAGTCGGCCAACGAACGCTTTGCCGGCGCTCTCAACACCTATACCATTGAAGCGATGATGCAGGATGGCAAAGCTTTGCAGAGTGGTACTTCACACTTCTTGGGACAGAACTTCGCCAAAGCTTTCGACGTGCAGTTCGTAAACAAGGAAAACAAACTGGAATACGTATGGGCCACTTCTTGGGGAGTATCTACCCGCTTGATGGGTGCGCTTATCATGACACATTCCGATGACAACGGTCTGGTGCTTCCGCCGCACTTGGCTCCGATACAGGTGGTTATCGTACCTATCTACAAGAATGCCGAAATGCTTGCCAAGATTGACGAGAAGGTGGCAGGCATCGTAGCCAAACTGAAAGCGATGGGTATGTCTGTGAAGTACGACAATGCCGACAACAAACGTCCGGGCTTCAAGTTTGCCGATTACGAGGTGAAAGGTGTACCTGTCCGTCTGGTTATGGGTGGCCGCGACTTGGAGAACAATACAATGGAAGTGATGCGCCGCGATACGCTGGAGAAAGAAACCCGCTCTTGCGACGGTATCGAGGAATACGTAAAAGACCTGCTTGAGGAAATCCAGGCGAATATTTATAAGAAAGCATTGGATTATCGCAACAGCCGTATCACTACGGTGGACAGCTATGACGAGTTCAAGGAAAAAATTGAAGAAGGCGGCTTTATTTTGGCTCATTGGGACGGAACGGCCGAAACCGAGGAGAAGATTAAGGAAGAGACCAAAGCCACTATCCGCTGTATTCCGTTCGATTCTTTCGTACCGGGCGACAAGGAGCCGGGCAAATGTATGGTTACGGGCAAGCCGTCTGCTTGCCGTGTGATATTTGCACGTTCCTATTAATAAGGATATTTTTCACTTTGTTGGATGAAGCTTTTTTCATAGTAACCTGTGACGAAGTTTCTTTCCTTTTCAGGAGTATTCGGCAGATGTTTTAAAAAATGGAGGTATGCTAAATTAAACACACGTTCGTGCAGTTCAATTTAGCATACCTCCATTTTTATGCACAAAGAAAGTGCATCACCAGTCAATCAGTTTTCTTGCAATGCTTAGTTTCCGGGGTATTTCGGTAGGTCGTCTTTGGAATAGAATGCGCCGGAACTGAGTTCATCGGCCTGCAGTTTGATTTTCCCGCTTTCATAGTCGGCTATGAATCCTACCATTAATCCGTTGGGATAAGGCCAGGGCTGGCTGCCGAAATAAGTGATGTTTTTTACCTTCAGTCTCGTTTCTTCCATAACTTCCCGTTCTACGCATTGTTCCAACGTTTTGCCCGTTTCGAGAAAGCCGGCTACCAACCCGTGGAACGTGCTGCGGAAGTTGCGTGTATGCACCGGCAATATTTCTTTGCCTTTCCGTATCAGCACGAATGATAGCCGTAGAAACGGGAGGATACTTCTATGCTTTTCGTAAAACTGTATACCGAAACAGTTCCGAACTTTTTTAATATTTCTACAAGGTTATTACAGCTATGCGCTATACTTTATCAGCGCATAGCCGCCTACTACCTGCATTGCCATTCCCGGCAGCCCGATACGGAAATCCTGTACGGCTTGGAAGAAGCTGCCCACCATAGCCCATTCGCCCAGAGTACCTGCTACCTGATAGAACAGTACAACGGCCAATAGGATAGGCAGAGAGATACGGTTGAAACGATGTGCTGCCCAGCCGGCTGCTGCTGCCAGTAATACGGACTTCAACAGAATGGCGGGAAGCACTGCCGGAAGAGGCATCCCGAACAGCAGTGAATTGATTACCGGAGAAAGGACCGCAGTCAGCAATCCTACCTTCCAGCCGAATTTGTATGCACCGATTAAGGTGAAGAAATAGATGGGCAACCATGTGATACCGCCTTGCGGTATAAGGTGGAAAAGCTGGGGCAGTGCCATATTGCCTGCAATGAACAATGCGGCCATTAAGTAAGTTCTTGCATTGCTGTAATCCAGCGAATAGAGTTTTACAGTTTTTGTTTCCATGTTCTTATTGTTTATAAAATAATCTTATTCATTTATCGGGTAAATTGTATTGGTCTGTCGGATAATCTTTATCGGCTAATCAAACAATCTGTTTTATACTCACAAAGTTATAACTATTATTTCAAACCAATACGGTCTTGACAACAGTAATGCCTGATTTTGTCAGAAATTGATATTCACTCCGCCCATAACGGTTGCCTTAGGCATCGGAAAGCCGTCGTTTATTTCGTAGCGTTGCGCCAGCAGGTTTTCCCCTCGTACAAAGACATC
>CAUHML010000081.1 GCA_959606905.1 uncultured Bacteroides sp.
TAAATCAATAAATCCAAAATTGTTAACCTAAAAAGAAATTTTTATGGTAAAGAAAAGTATTTTTTTACACTTAAAGAAAAGACTTAAGCTTTTTTGCATTATAAACGTCTTTTTTATGATTCCATTTTCTTCATTCGGTGCTAATTCTATTAGTTGGAATTCCGAAGAAGATCTATTCTCAGTACAATATGAGAATGCTACAGTTAAAGATATTTTAGATTATATCGAAAAACATAGTAAATATATTTTTATATACTCTGCTAATGTTCAGAAAAATCTGAATAACAAAGTCTCCATTTCAGTTTCCAATAAGAAAATAGATGCTGTGTTAAAAGAGCTGTTTTCAGAGACAGGACTGAATTATAAGATGTCGGGAAGACAGATTACAATTTCGATACCAGAAGCTCCTAAAGTACAGCAAGCTACACAACAAAAAGGTATAAAGGTAACAGGTAACGTTTCAGATGAGAAGGGAGAACCTTTGATCGGTGTGACAATTATTCTAAAAAATGATTCTACAGTACATTCATTGACAGACATGAATGGTAATTATAGTATTACTGTTCCTGCAAAGAGGTCAGTGCTCTCTTTCCGTTATATAGGTTTTGTGCCTAAAGAAGAGGTCGTTGATAATCGAAAAGTAGTCAATGTACAGATGGTAGAAGATGTCGGTCAGTTGGATGAAGTTGTCGTTGTGGCTTATGGCGCACAAAAAAAAGAATCTGTAGTGGGTTCTATTACAACAATTGAACCTGCGAAATTAAAAGTATCTACCAGTCGCTCGTTGAGTAACAATTTAGCAGGTACGGTTGCAGGTGTATTGGCAGTTCAACGTTCGGGGGAACCGGGATATGATAATTCAACTTTTTGGATTCGTGGTATTAGTACCTTTCAAAAAGTTGGTGGCGATCCATTAGTTTTAGTTGACGGTATTGAACGTGAATTAAATAATATTGATCCGGAAGAAATTGAATCTTTTTCTGTATTGAAAGATGCTGCCGCTAGTGCTGTTTATGGAGTACGCGGTGCTAATGGTGTTATCTTGATTAATACAAAACGGGGACAGGTGGGGAAACCACGTGTAACTGTAAAAGCAGAGTTTGCAGCTACACAACCTATAAAACTTCCGGAATATATTGGGGCTGCTGATTACATGCAATTATTGGATGATGTTTTAATCGATACAGGACAGAGACCTATATATACTGATAAAATTGCGAAAACTCGTGCCAATTATGATCCTGATTTATATCCAGACGTGGATTGGGTTGACGCAGTATCTAAGGATCATGCTTCCAATCAGCGTGTGACGGTAGATATCTCTGGTGGTACAGAAATCCTACGTTATTCATTTGTGGCCGCTGTTTATAATGAACGCGGTATTTTGGAACGTGACAAAAAGCGAGAGTGGGATCCTTCTATTAAGCTGCAGAGATATAATGTCCGTTCAAATGTTGATTTAAAGCTATCTCCAACTACACAGCTGCGTTTTAATATTGGAGGATATTTGCAAGATCGTAATTCTACAACACAAAGTGTAAGTGAGATTTTTAATAGAGCTTTCCGTTCTGTTCCATTTCAGTTTCCAGCACAATATTCTACAGGACAAATTGCAGGAACTGAGGAGTCTAATGTGTGGGCAATGGCAACTCAGATGGGGTACCAGCGTACTAGTGCTAGTAAGATTGAAACATTATTTTCACTTGAACAAGACTTGAAATTTATAACTCCGGGGTTAAAGGTAAAAGGGGTATTCTCTTTTGACCGTTATTCTACGGGGACAGTAAAACGCTCAACAAAGCCTGATATATATAATGCTGCTTCTGGAAGAACGGAAGAGGGGGAATTGATGTTGACAAAAAAGGAGAATGGAAGCAATACATTAGGACATGAATCTACTGGGACTTATGGAACTAAAAGTCTCTATATGGAGGCAACTTTGTCTTATGATCATACATTTGCGGAAAAACATGCAGTATCTGGCATGTTGTTATTTAATCGTCGTCATTTTGATAAAGGAGAGAAACTACCTTATCGAACTCAGGGAATGGCAGGACGTGCATCTTATACATATTCAGGGAAATATATAGGGGAGTTCAATTTTGGATATAATGGCTCTGAAAATTTTGCAAAAGGAAAACGTTATGGTTTTTTTCCTTCAGGGGCTATTGGTTGGATTGTGTCAGAAGAATCATTTATGCAACCTCTTCGTAGAACTATTTCTAAATTGAAATTACGTGCATCTTATGGGCAAACAGGTAATGCTACTTTGAATGGACGACGTTTTGCATATCTTTCTACTATCAATGATTCATGGAATGATTTGAAACAATATAACTGGGGTACCGAGAGCGGGTATAATCGTAATGGTATGGCTGAAGGTGAGTTTGCAGTTCCTAATTTGACCTGGGAAGTAGTAAATAAAGCGAATGTGGGATTGGAATTGGGACTATTTAATGGTATGGTAGATTTACAATTTGATTTGTTTGACGAACGCCGTCACAATATTTTTATGCCTCGTGAATCGATTCCAATAACTGCCGGATTTATAAAACAACCTTGGGATAATTATGGTAAAATGAAGAATCAAGGGGCAGAGATTACATTGAATATCAATAAACAGTTTAATAAGAACTTGTTTGTGAGCTTGATGGGAACACTTACATATGCTCATAATGAGATTACAGAAAAGGATGAACCGGCAGCTGTTGTTGGTACAAATCGGGCAGAAACAGGATATCCAACAGGACAAAATAGAGGATATATTGCAGAACGATTATTTACAAATGATGACTTTGCTGATGTTGCAGCTGGTACTTTAAAAGAGGGTATTCCTGCGCAAACCTTTACTGCTAAATTGCGCCCGGGTGATATTAAATATGTAGATGTAAATCAAGATGGGAAGATTGATGCATTTGATGTATCTCCAATTGGGGGGCCGATAAACCCAGAAATCGTTTATGGGTTTGGGTTAAATATGAAGTGGAAAGATTTAGATTTTGGTGTGTTATTTCAAGGTATCGGTCGAACATGGAATGTTCTTTCTGGTAATATTATTCCTGCGTCAAATAAGGGTACAACCTATAATATCTTTACTAATTATCAAGATCGCTGGACGGTGGATAATCCCAGTCAGGATGTCTTTTATCCACGTTTAGATTATGGTACAAATGCTAATAACAGCCAGAGTTCTACATGGTGGTTACGTAATATGAGTTTCTTACGCATGAAAAATATAGAATTAGGATATTCTTTTCCGAAGAGATGGATGCAAAATATGTTGATCTCCGGAGCGCGTATTTTTGTTAGAGGCTCAAATCTACTGACATTCTCTAAGTTTGATTTGTGGGATCCGGAAGTTACATCGGATAGTGGTGCTTCGAGGACTGGTGCAGTTTATCCGGCTATGAAATCTATATCTGCAGGTTTTGAAATTAAATTCTAAGAATTGATTGTATGAAAAATAAAATAAGGAAATATATAGCATTAGGCATGATTGCCATGTTTTCTCTATCTTCTTGTTCTGACTATTTGGATAAGGAGCCGGATGATCAGTTGACATTAGAAACTGTATTTGAGAATAAAACAAATATGGAACGTTGGTTAGCTTATATATATAATGCTACTCCCAAGTTCTATAATTATGATGGTGCAGATGCAGTAGCAGACGAGTTGGCACCTTCTGTTGGTTGGGAATCACAGGGATTTAAGGCTATTCTTTATCAGAATGGAAACTGGACGTCTGCAAGCGGTGGCGTGATTAACTACTGGGAGACTTTTCCTATGCGTATTCGCCAAGCATATATCTTTATTAAATATGCGCATGCACTTCCTGATGTAACAGAGAAGGAAGTGAATTATATGAAAGCCGAATGTCGCTTTTTCATTGCTTACTTTCATGCTGTGATGGCTATGACTTACGGAGCAGTTCCTATTATTCGTGATGCAACAGAAGAGATTACAGGTGAAACCCTGTTGTTGAAGCAGGAGCCGTTTAATACAGTAGTGGATTGGGCTGCAAATGAATTATTGGAGACTTCTAAATTGCTACCGGCTTATTACGATGAAGATAATAAATATGGGCGTATCACTTCTATTATTTGTCTCGCTATGCGTGCCCGTTTATTGACATTTGCTGCTAGTCCTTTGGTGAATGGTAACCAGGACCCGGACATGGTGAATATGAAAAACTGTGACGGTGTTTCTATTTTTGATTCAACCTTCAAACCAGAACGTTGGAAGACCGCTGTTGATGCTAATAAGTTGCTGATAGATGAGGCTGAAAAGGCGGGGCATAAGTTATATATTGAGACGATTGGAGATGATGTAGATGCATTTCAATCTTATCAGAATGCATTGATGTTACGTTATAATCAAGGAAATATGGAAATCCTTTTCCCACGAACATATGATGATGCAGGTTATTTTGACCGTCAGGCTAATCCTCGTAGTATGGGTGGTGCAGGTGCTATTGGTGTTACCCAATCATTGGTGGATGCATTCTTTATGAACAATGGTTTAGTGCCTATCACAGGTTATACAAATGATGGAGCTACTCCAGTTATCAATTTTGAATCAGGATACAGTGAGACGGGATATTCTACAGTTGACGAGTCATATAAGACTACATGGATGTATGCTACGAAAGGTGGTACTGAACAGGAAACAGAGCATGTGATTGTTCCTAAAAATACGTATAAAATGTATTGCGGTCGTGAACCTCGTTTTTATATTTCAGTACTTTATAATGAAGAGTATCACTGGGGAAAAGATAAGTCGAATGCAAAAAATAAGTTTGCCAATTTCTTTTCAGGTGGTGAAGATGGTGGTCCTTCTCATGACTCTCCTAGTGCAGGGTATTTGATACGTAAACGTGTTGACCCCTCTGCGATTCCTGCCTCTAGTAGTGGTACTTACAAAAAACGTCAAGGAGTACTTTATCGCTTGGCAGAAGCTTATTTGAGTTATGCAGAATCATTATATGAGTATAGTGTGGCAACGGGCACATATACGGATAATGAGACAGAAATTCTGGATTATATTAATAGAGTCCGTTATAGAGCAGGTATTCCTCAGTATGGAAAGGGAGCGGATCAGATACCTGTCACAGAAGCTCAATTGCGTGATTTGATTCGTCGTGAAAGACGTGTAGAGTTGAATTGTGAAGCTGGTATACGTTTTGATGATTTACGTCGTTGGAAAGAAGCTGAAACAGCTTTGAATGGAAAATTCTATGGAATGAATGCCTTGGCTAAAAGTACCGAAAGAGATGAATATTATAAACGTACCCTTTATCAAACCAGAAGATTTATTAGTTATTGGTGGCCGATTCCTCAGGATGATATTGATAAGAATACTAATCTGAGACAATTGCCTGGATGGTGGAGATAATGTTTTATTTAAGTAAACAATGATAAATATGAGAAAAATTATATCATTCTATAATATACTGCCGTTATTTGTTTGGATTTGTTTAAGTGCATGCAATGATGATGATAATGTGGACAACAGTGATTTTTTTGCTGCTGCGGAAACATTGGAAGTACATGCGTCAAGTACAAATATCGAACTCGACGGCAATGAACCTAATAAAGTGGTTTTGACTTTTGATTGGACAGAAGCGCGCCAGATGCCGGAAGAATATTCGGTTACTTATGTCACAAAGTTAGATATTGAAGGCAATGATTTTGCTTCCAGTGTACGCACAGAAGAGGATGAAGGTGTGTTCTCCAGAAGCTATACGACCGAGCAATTGCAGAAGCTATTGGTAGAAAAGTGGGGAAGGACTTATACTAAACCCGCTACTTTGCAGTTCCGTGTACTTGCCAAATGGGATGGTGGTTCTAAATATGCGATGCCTGAAGTGAGAACAATCAATGTAGATGTGCGTCCTTATAAACCTATTGTGTTTGATGCCGATAAAGTATTCCTGGAAGGTGATGCGGTAGGTGCGGATAAGATACAAATGACATTGACACAGGAAAATGAATATCTGTATGCAGCTTTATTGGATTTGAAACCGGGAGTGTTGAAGATACCTGTTGAGTTTGAAAGTGAGATTAATTATATCAGTCCCGAAAGTGGGGATGATGTTGCATTGTCAGCCGATAAAATAGATACATTATCTGTAGTTATGAGACAAAAAGGAGCGGCTGTCGGATGGAAGATTACGGAAACAGGTGAGCATCGCGTTGTTGTTGATATGCAAGCGAAAACAGTTGCTGTCTATCCGCCAAGTAAACAACTGGAACCATTGACACTCGAATGGAGATATAATGGAAGTGCTACTGAAGATATAATAACTACTACTGTAACGAATTTGTGGTTGCATGGTAATATAAATGGTTGGGGGACGCCTGTAGATGGAAACTTTACGCCAAGTTTGGCCGATCCGCAAGTACTTGTACATAAAGGTACTCCCATATCCGGAAGCCAAATAAAGTTCCTTATAGCAAATATAAGTGGTAAAGCCAATAATACTTATTGCTTCTCTCCTGCATTATTGAATGGATTGCGCCAGCAAAAGACACTTACATATGGTGTGTCTCAAGCAATTACTGGAGGAGCTGATGGTGAGCAACGTAACTCATACTTTAATGTTCCGTCAAGTACTCTTGTTGTTTTAGATTTGCGAAATAAAAAGATTGTAGCATATAAATAATTTGAATTTATACTATTGCCGTATTGCACAAAATACGGCAATAGTTAATATCAACATCGAAATATATGAAAATAGAAAAAACAATATCTGTTATGAAAAGTTGGAGTGTAGTTCTTTTGCTTTTCTGTTCAGCAAATTTATCCGCATGTTCGGGTGGTGATAATAATGGTGATGAAGGAAATGGAAGTGGTGAACTGCCTGCCGGTAATGTCACAGTGAAAATCACTCCGGATAAGAAAACAGTATTGCGTAATCCATTAAACGGATGGGTGATCTATATGGGACGTGGTTGGGATGAAAATTTCTGGACTACAGAAGGTTACGATAATGTTTCTGTACCGGAACTGGCAGAACCAGTAAAAGTTTCAGATTATGCCAGTACCTGCTATATACGGACAAGTTGGAGTTCATTGGAGCCGGAAGAAGGGAAATATATATGGAAAGATCCGACTGCCCGTTTGACCAGATTGCTGAAAAGTGTTTTGGATCGTGGGATGCGTTTGTCATTCCGAATTGTAGTGGATGGACGTGACCAAGGATTAAATACTCCCCAATATGTTTTTGACGCCGGTGCACATTGGTATAAAGACCCGGGACCTACTAACGAGGCGACTGCATTAGCACGTAAATCACCTTTTCCGGATGATAAGATCTTTCAGGAAAAATATACTAAGTTCATCGAAGCACTGGCACAGGAATTTAACGATCCAGATAAAGTAGACTTTATAGATGCTTACGGATTGGGGAAATGGGGTGAAGCACATACAATGATTTATGAAGATCATTCAAAAAAGAAGCAGGTTTTCGAATGGATTACAGATTTGTATTCCCGATGCTTTACCAAAGTGCCGTTAGTTATTAACTATCATCGTTTGATTGGTGCTGAAAACACATCCGGCTGGGGGGCTTTAGACCCTGAAACGGAAGGCTTGCTTGAGAGTGCTATAAACAAGGGATATAGTTTGCGTCATGATGCTTTTGGTATGAACGGTTATTATCAGGATTGGGAAAAACAGTTTGCTGCTCGTTGGAACTATAAACGTCCTATCATAATGGAAGGAGGATGGATTGTTAATCAGCATCGTTATTGGCTTGATCCTATGGGGTATCGTGAAGGGCATCCGGAAGATGTACGTCAGGGAGAATTCGACGCATCAGCTGAGGCACGGGTCAATATGATGGATTTTCGTGCAGGAAGCGAAACCATGTCTTGGTTCAAATGTTTCGGACTTGTACAGCGTTTTGTTACCGAAGGTGGTTATCGTTTATATCCTGATATGGTTTCATTGCCTAAAGATGTTAAGAGTGGCGAGAAAATAACGATCGTTCATCGTTGGAATAATATGGGATGGGGATATTGTCCCACTAATATTCCGCAATGGAATCAACGCTATAAAGTAGCATTTGCTTTGTTGGACGATAAGAACGAAGTAAAAAAGGTGTTTGTTGATACCCAGACAGATTTATCTACGTGGTTGAAGAATAAACCGACTACTTATAATTTTGATTTGACACTGAAAGGAGTTTCCGTGGGTGCTTATAAGTGGGCGGTAGGTCTTGTGGATACCACTAAAGATAATACAATAGGGCTGCGGATGGCAGTTAAAAATAACCTGTTAGACTCCGGTTGGGTGAAGCTAATGGATATAACGGTTAAATAACAGTTTTCCTGTTATAAATATCTACATGAAGTATGTTGTTCCGCTCCTTATTGAAGGAGCGGGGTAATTCTATATATCCTTTTTATTCATTATAAGAAAATGTATGACTACTAAAACTTCTGTATTATGAAAAATGTATTTTTAAAAAGTGACATAGCATGGAAATCTTGCATGTTCCTGATATTTCTGTTTATAGATAATGCGTTTATATCTTGTTCTGACGATGACGTGGACAATCCTATCAAGGGTGATCATTGGATGATTGTGGAAGATGTTGTTAGCTTGGAGACTGGTGATGAAATGGCTATTAATCCAATTTTTAGCAGTACGGAAGCTGAAAACCTGGAATATATATGGACATCTTCCGATCCGGAAATACTGAAAATCATAGAGGACAATGGTACCAATGTAAAGGTTGAAGGTGTGAAAGCAGGAAAGGCTTTCATCAAAGTGGAATCTCCAGGAGAGACTAAACGGCTTTCTAAAGTAATATCTGTAACGGTCAAACAATCTCCGCTTCGTATTTTGGCAATTGGCAACAGTTTTTCGCAGGATGCAGTCGAGCAATATCTGTATGAATTGTTGAAAGCGGAAGGCATTGAAGCTATTATCGGTAATATGTATATCGGAGGATGTTCTTTGGAAACTCATTGGGCCAATGCTAATGGTAATCAGGCAAAATATAGTTATCGCAAAATTGAGAACGGGAGCAAGACTACTAAGGCGAATACTACACTGGAAACAGCTTTGAAAGATGATAAATGGGATTATATCAGTCTTCAGCAAGTGAGTGGCAAATCCGGACAATATGATACATACAAGCCTTATTTGAGTAATTTGGTTAATTATGTAAAAGGGTATGCCACTAACAAATATATGAAACTGATGTTGCATCAGACGTGGGCTTATGCGTCTTATTCAAATCATACTGATTTTAAAAACTATGGTAATGATCAGATGACAATGTACAGTGCTATTGTCAATGCAGTAAATGAAGCAGCGTCCGACCAGAATATCAGTATAATTATTCCTGCTGGAACTGCTATTCAGAATGGACGTACTTCCTTTATCGGCGACAATTTCACTCGTCTTGACAATGGTGACGCCACGCGATACTATCATTTGGAAACAACTTACGGACGCTATACTGCTGCTTGTGTCTGGTTTGAGAAGATTACGGGAAAGAATGTGGTAGGTAATACATATGCCCCGAAAGGGTTGGATGAGAAAACTATAAAGGTTGCTCAAACAGCAGCTCATATGGCTGTACAGAGCCCGAATACCGTGACGGAGTTAGTTGATTTGAAGAAACGTGTCGATTCGGACCTATTGGCTGTTCCTATTTATGTTGATTTTGGTAGTTCGACTATAACGTCCGCTACTCCATGGAATAATTATACTTCTTCCGTAAGTGCTGCTCCATTGTTATTGTCCGATGCAAAGGCTAATGCTACGAATGTAAGTGTGAGAGTAGCTGGCGGATTTACTTCTGTCTATAATGGAGTATCTGGAGAACCGGATAAAGTAATGGTTGTGGATGAAGTGGAATTTCCGATGTCGGCATGGAAAGACGGGCTTATTGTAAGTGGCGTTGCTAACGCCGGAAATACTGAACCGGCAACAGTTGAAGTAACAGGCTTGAGTTCTGCAAGTAAATATAATTTCACGATATTGGCTGTTCGCTTTGGTGGTAGCAAGGCGCCCCGTACATCTGAATATACGCTGAAAGGAAAAAATACTATCGGTCCGAAAGAGATTAGGACAGGTTTGAAGTTAGGTACTAATGATGGAGAGTATGCAACTTTTGAAGAAGTTCCTTATGGAGAATATATCACTAAGTTTGAAAATGTAGAGCCAACTGCTGACGGTAAAGTTGTTATTGAGGTTGTCGGTTTGAGCGGAGCTGCGACAGAGGGACATTTAAATGCGTTGTCTATAAAGCAGGTGCAGTAATTGGGTCTCATTCTCTTCTATATTCAGATAAAAATGAAACAAAATAAAGTTCTGATTGTAATTCTGCTTTTGTTGCTATCATTTCTTGCGAGTGGAGCATGTGCGCAGCAAAAGGCTATTAAAATATTGGCTATCGGGAATAGCTTCTCACAAGATGCGGTGGAACAGTATTTGTATGAGCTGGCAAATGCGGAAGGTATTCCTGTGATTATTGGAAATATGTATATAGCAGGTTGTTCTTTGGAACGTCATGTAAAGAATGCTCGTAGTAATGATTCCGCTTATGCCTATCGGAAGATCAGTCTGGACGGTAAGAAGATAGAAAAGAAAAAAATGGCGTTGGGAACAGTACTAGCGGATGAAGAGTGGGATTATGTCAGCCTTCAGCAAGCTAGTCCTTTCTCAGGCATGTATGAGACTTATGAGACATCGTTGCTGGAATTGGTGGAATATGTGAAAGTACGTCTTCCTAAGAAAGCGGAATTGATGTTGCATCAGACATGGGCATATGCTGCAAATGCAACAAATACCGGATTTAAGAATTATGGGCGGGATCAGCTAACGATGTATCATTCTATTGTAAAAGCAGTAGATAAGGCATCGAAACTAACAAAAATAAAAATGATAATCCCTACGGGTACAGCTATTCAGAATGCCCGTACTTCATTTGTCGGTGACCACATGAATCGTGACGGTTATCATCTCGATTTGAAAATCGGACGTTATACGGCCGCTTGTACATGGTTTGAGAAAATATTCGAGCGCAATGTCGTAGGAAACCCGTATTATCCGGAAGGTATGAATTATGATCAGCGGGAAGTGGCTCAAAAAGCCGCCCATGGAGCAGTGTTGCATCCGGACCGGATTACGGAATTAACTGAATTAAAAGAACCTGCCGCGAAAGTCAATTATGATGAAAGCAAAGTTCCGGCTTATACACTTCCTGACGTATTGACCCTAAACAACGGGCAAAAAGTGGTTACCATAAAAGAATGGGTGAAGAAACGTCGTCCCGAATTGATTCATCTTTTCGAAACGCAGATGTATGGCAAAGCTCCGGCACATCCGAAGGATTTACATTTCCGGGTGCTGACCGAAGACAAAAACGCATTGAATGGCTTGGCTACCCGGCGGGAAGTGGCTGTTTATCTCACAAAAGATGAAAAGCATTATATGACAGTACTTATCTATCTGCCTAACCAACGGCAAGGAGCGGTACCCATGTTCTTCGGAATAAACTTTAAGGGTAATCATGCCATTCACCCGGATGAAGGCATTACTTTGCCGTCGGAAGAAAAATCACTGACTTATGGCAGAAAATACATGTTTCCACGTGGTAATGCTGCTTCCAGATGGCCGGTAGAAATGCTGATGAAACATGGTTATGGGCTGGCTACCTTTTATCGTGGAGATATTGATCCGGACTTTGATGATGCATTCCGTAATGGGGTTCATCCGTTATTTTATAAGAAAGGGCAAAAACGACCGGCTGACGATGAATGGGGAACTTTGGCTGCTTGGGCATGGGGAATGAGCTGTGTAATGGACTATTTTGAGACAGACAAAGACATTGACGCAAAACGTGTAGCAATTTTCGGACATTCGCGCCTTGGAAAAACTACTTTATGGGCCGGAGCGATAGACCCGCGTTTTGCATTGGTCATCTCAAATGATTCAGGTTGTGGTGGTGCAGCGTTATCGAGAAGAAAAGTCGGAGAAACCGTGCGGGCTGTAAATCGGCAATTTACACATTGGTTCTGTCGGAATTTCTGGCAATATAACGATAAGGAAGAAAACCTGCCTGTTGATCAGCATGAACTCATAGCTCTGATAGCTCCTCGTCCTGTTTATATCGCTAGCGCGGAAGAAGACTGTTGGGCCGATCCTAGAGGAGAGTTCCTTTCCGGACTTTATGCCTCTCCTGTTTATGAATTGTTCGGTCTGCCGGGATTACCGGTGAAGGAGATGCCGGCTGTCAACGAGCCTGAGTTGTCCGGGACCATTGGTTATCATATCCGTTCGGGGCAACATGACATTAATTTGTATGACTGGACGCAGTATGTACAGTTTGCTGATAAACATCTGAAAAAAGATAATTAGCAGAGCTTTGCATGAAAAACAATGATAGACAGTACGTCTGTCTGAAAAAGCTATATTTGATTGATTAAATAATAACTAACCGACGAAAACACAATGAAAAGAAAAGTATTAATTTTCGGTTTATGCCTGTTGGAAGTAACATGTGCCCTTTCGGCAAAAGATAAAAAAAGTATTCCTTTGTATAAGGATGCCAAAGCACCGATTGAAAAACGGGTTGATGATTTGTTGTCACGCATGACTTTGGAAGAGAAAATTCTGCAACTAAACCAATATACCATGGGGCGGAATAACAATGTGAATAATATAGGAGAAGAGGTTAAGAAAGTGCCGGCGGAAATTGGTTCGTTGATTTATTACGATACGAATCCGGCTTTGCGTAATAATGTGCAAAAGAAGGCTATGGAAGAATCCCGCTTGGGTATTCCTATTATTTTTGGTTACGATGCCATTCACGGATTTCGTACTGTATATCCTATTTCCTTGGGACAGGCTTGTTCATGGAATCCTGAACTGGTGGAAAAAGCATGTGCCGTTACTGCACAGGAAGCCCGTATGTCGGGAGTGGACTGGACGTTCTCGCCGATGATTGATGTGGCGCGTGACCCTCGTTGGGGACGTGTAGCCGAAGGATATGGTGAAGATCCATATGCTAATGGAGTGTTTGCCGCCGCTTCGGTGCGTGGTTATCAAGGAGATGATATGTCGGCCGAAGACCGAATAGCGGCTTGTCTGAAACATTATATCGGTTATGGCGCTTCCGAAGCCGGACGTGATTATGTTTATACTGAAATCTCTGCTCAAACTCTTTGGGATACCTATCTACTGCCTTATGAAATGGGTGTGAAAGCGGGGGCGGCCACCCTGATGAGCTCTTTTAATGATATCAGCGGAGTTCCCGGATCGGCCAATCACTATACGATGACGGAAATATTGAAAGAACGTTGGGGGCATGATGGATTTATAGTTTCCGATTGGGGGGCAATCGAACAATTGAAAAATCAGGGATTGGCAGCTAACAAAAAAGAAGCTGCAGTGTATGCTTTTAATGCAGGGCTTGAGATGGATATGATGTCTCATGCTTACGACCGTTATATGAAAGAGCTTGTTGAAGAGGGAAAGATAACGATGGCGCAGGTTGATGAATCAGTTCGTCGTGTTTTGCGGGTGAAATTTCGTTTGGGCTTGTTTGAACGCCCTTATACCCCGGTTACAAATGAGAAAGAACGTTT
>CAUHML010000082.1 GCA_959606905.1 uncultured Bacteroides sp.
GTCTGTAATCGGTGCCAGTGTGGTGGTGAAAGGTACTACCAATGGTACAATTACTGACTTTGATGGTAAGTTCACACTTCAGAATGTTCCTGATAATGGAACTATCCAAGTAAGTTTCGTGGGATACAAGACCGTAGATATCCAGGTGAAAGGACAATCTACCGTTAAGGTAATCTTGGAGGAGGATACTGAAACACTGGATGAGGTTGTGGTAGTAGGTTATGGTGTTCAGAAAAAAAGTGATGTGACTGGTGCTATGGCACGTGTTGGTTCTGAAGAATTGAATACAAGACCTGTGAACAATGCTTTTGAAGCCTTACAAGGCAAAGCTGCCGGTGTAGATATCACCTCAAGTGAACGTCCGGGTACTGTAGGATCAATCCGTATTCGTGGTAACCGATCTATCAGCGCATCATCAGACCCTCTGTATGTAGTAGATGGAGTTCCTTTGAGTGCTGGAGGAATTGAAACGATCAATCCGCGTGACATAGAATCCATTGATATCTTAAAGGATGCCTCTTCTACAGCTATTTACGGTTCTCGTGGTGCCAATGGTGTCATATTGATAACTACCAAACGCGGTAAAGCGGGTAGACTCGCTTTAAACTACTCAGGTTCTGTCACATTAGAAAACCTAAAAGACAAATCACCTGCCATGAGTGCAAGCGATTATATTACCTGGCGCCGTTGGGCTTATTATAACTCAGATCCGGTAAACAATCCTCGCGGTGACCAACCTAACTACGATAAAGACCAAATTTATTTCGCAGCATCAGGTGATCCCGCAGCTTTGGCAAATGTAAATAAAGGTTGGAGTAACGGTACTTGGGATGGAAGTAAAGTAACAGATACCGACTGGGCAGACATAGTGACCCAAACAGGTATCACTCATGAACACACCATCAGTGGTAGTGGCGGTAACGAAACTGCGCAAGCTTTCTTCTCTGTTGGTTACCTGAATAATCAAGGAACTCAGAAAGGACAGGAATATGAACGTTATAATTTTTCAATGTCTGTCGATTTACAAGTAAAACCTTGGTTTAAAATGGGCGGATCTATCAACGGTTCATGGGCGGTTCAAGACTATGGTTATTCCCGTACCGGACAATCTTCAGGCTCGGGCCCTGTTGATATATATAGCGCGGCAAAAGCTATTCCACGCTTTGGTGTTCCTTATGATGAAGAAGGAAATATCATTACCAACCCCTGTGGCTCCACCACCAATGTTTATACTGTAATTGACGAATGGAATAAGTCAACCGATAACCGCCAAACTTTCCGTGTACTAGGCAGCTTTTACGGACAATTTGATTTTGGGAAAATATGGGCACCTCTAGAGGGACTAAGCTATAAAATCTCTTTCGGTCCTGATTTCCGCCACTATCGTCAAGGTATTTTTATCAGCAAAGACTCTGCCGTGAAAATGGGCTCAAAAAACTATGCTAAATATGCAACAGATCGTTACTTGTCATGGACACTGGATAATCAGATCAACTATAACAAGACATTCGGCAAACATAACTTAGGCGTAACCTTATTGCAATCAGCTTCCAAATATAATAAAGAAAGTGGTTCCGAAAGTGCTAACGCCATCCCTAATGAAAATTTTGAATGGTACAACATGGGCAGTGTAGATATTACTGATGCAGCAACTTATGGTGCTGGTATGAGTACTGGTATGTCTGAGAATCAGCTGGCATCGTACATGGCACGTGTAAACTACGCATACAACGACCGTTATTTATTGACTGTATCCGGACGTTATGACGGTTCTTCCGTATTAGCAGACGGGCACAAATGGAGTTTCTTCCCTTCTGCCGCCTTGGGCTGGCGCATTGACCAAGAAGACTTCATGAAAGATATTTCTTGGATAAACCAGTTAAAACTTCGTTTCGGTTTGGGAACAACTGGTAACTCAGCTGTAAGTGCATATTCTACATTAGGTAACATCCAGTCATTCTATGTACCTTTTGGCTCTACTCTGACCCCTGCTTATGCTACTAATGAACCTTATTACACTTCTTCTCAAGTAAAAATGGCAAATAAAAATTTAGGTTGGGAAAAGACAACACAATATAACTATGGTATAGATTTCAGTTTCTTGAATGGACGTATCAGCGGTTCAATGGATATTTATCACTCTAACACCAATGACTTATTATTAAGCATGACTATTCCAACCTTAACTGGCTTTAATTCTACTTATGCCAATGTAGGTAAAACAAAAAACTTCGGTGTTGACTTATCTTTGAACCTGGTTCCCATACAAACTAAAGACTTTGAATGGAGTTCCACTATCAATGCAGCCTATCAAAAAGATGAAATCTTAGAACTTGCTAACGGTAAGCAGGATGACATTTCCAATGCCTGGTTCATTGGTGAGTCAATCAATGTTTTCTATGGTACTGCCAGCGATGGTCTGTGGCAGGAAAGTGATGCGGCAGAAATGGCTAAATTCAATGCCAACGGACATAAATTTGAAGCAGGTATGGTTAAACCAGTTGATCAAGATGGTAACTATATTATAGACAGTAATGACCGTATTATTCTTGGCAACAAAAATCCTAAATGGGTACTGGGATGGAGCAATACATTCAACTATAAAGGTCTTGAACTAGGTATCGAGCTGAACGGACGATTTGGTTATATGGTTGATACGGGTGGTGAAGGCCAATACGGTATGTACAACCAACGTGAAATAAGCTATTGGACTCCGGACAACACTGGTGCTGATTATCAAAAACCGATTTACAGTACAGCAGGTGGTGATGCTTATTCAAGTCTGCTAGGCTTTAAAGATGCCTCATTCATCAAGATCCGTAACATTTCTTTAGGTTATAACTTCAATTCCAAAGCATTAAAGAACATCGGAATCAGTTCTCTTAAATTATATGCACAAGCTAAGAATATAGGCAACCTCTATTCTTCAGTAGATTTTATGGATCTGGACTTAGGCACTACTTATTACAATAGAGGCTTTACTTTCGGTTTACAAGTTGGTTTCTAATTTGATAATAACACATTAAACTGTTTTTAAAATGAAAAATTTAAAATATACATTATTCACGGCTGCCCTGTCTGTCGCAATGACTGCCAGTTTCAGTTCTTGTAGCGATAGTTTCCTAGATGAAAAAAACAAGTCATCCTATACCACTGATTATTTCAAAACGTCACAGGGCATTCAAGATCTGGCTACCGCACTGTACGGTAACATCCGTTGGCATTTCGGTTATGAATGGGCGTATGGTATTACCCTTTACGGCACTGATGAATTCACAAACGGCTCTGACCTGACAGCAGAACCATGGAACACTTATGACAGCCGTCTGAACCCATTGGACTGTACAAAAGCAAACGGAGCGGCCAACAATAACTGTCCGGGTATATCAGCTCTTTGGGATCAGATGTATTACGGCATCGCTTCTGCCAATCAAGTTATCGCATCAGCTGACTATGTTACTGATGCGGAAGTCCGTGAAAAATGCTTGGGTGAAGCTTATTTCCTACGTGGATATAACTACTATCGTCTTTTCGCACAATATGGTGGTGTGGTTCTGCAAACCCAAGTTACTGAAGGTGTGGTCAGAACCTTTACTCGCGCTTCTGCAGAAGAAACATTAAACCAAGTGATTGATGACTTGCAGAACGCTTACGACAAACTGCCTACAGACAGATGGCGTGGTACAGGTACATGGACTAAATACACAGCAGCACACTTCCTGGCAAAAGCTTTGCTGTACCGTCAGTCTGAACGTTGCAGCGACTGGAACTCAAGTTATCCTGCTGATGCTGATTTGAAAAAAGCGATTACGTTATGCGATGAAGTCATCTCAAAATGTCCGTTAGAAAGTGATTATAATAACCTTTACGCCAAATGGACCGGTATAGACTGCAAAGCCGAGGAGTCTAATGAAATATTAATGTCATGCCAACACACTTCTTCGGCAACCGGACGTTTCGGAAACCGTACTTATAGTTACTTCAACCCACAATTCTCCAACTTCTCCGGTGGTTGGACACAACGTGGTCAATATATTGGTGGTATGGACTTCCAACGTTGCCGCCCTACAGAATACGCTTATGCTATCTTCGACAATGTGAATGACTCACGTATGTGGAAAACATTCAAAACTGTCTACGGATTGAATAATATTGCATCGAAAGCAGATGATGTAGTGGCTACAAACGGTATTACAGCCGATCAGGTTCCAACACTAGGCGACCAAGGCATCATCTTTATTCTTAATAAAAAAAGTGACAACCGTTTTAAAGACGCCACAAACTCCGATTATGGAACAGTAGGTCGCGGTGGTATAGCCCACTCCTTTGTAAACCCCGAAACAAATAAATGGGTGCCGAATGTGTTCCCTGTATATGCCGGTGGTCAATATGTATTGAATACCTATGGTGTTAGCGGAAATCCAGCACAGTCCAATGTATTCTGTGGTATCAATAAAACTGATGACGGATCGCGTACAGCAGAGAAAGGTGACGCACATCGTGATGTCATTATGGCCCGTACAGGCGAAACTTATCTGATAAAAGCGGAAGCTCAAGTACGTTCCGGTAACTTCCAGGATGCTATCTCTACCATCAACCAGCTCCGTGCACGTGCCGAATGGAAAAATGGTGAAGACCGCGAATACTACACCGACGGTTCTATGGCTTTCTTGAAAAGCGCAGGTGGTGACGAAGATAATTCAACTGCACTAAGCACTTTAGGTAAATGCAAAGATGCTAATGGTACCAAAATCAATAACACAGAGGCATTCAAGGCTTCTTTCCTTCAAAAGAACACTTACTATCTTTCAACTGGTATAGAACGCACTACAGATGCTTCCAGTCTGCAAATTTCAAGTTATTCATCATTACCGGCCGAGGATGAAGCTATTCTATCAGCTATGGGCGTAAATGGGGACAAAGACCGTTTGATCAATTTCATTTTAAACGAACGTACCCGCGAATGCCTAGGTGAATGGAACCGCTGGGAAGAATTAAGCCGTACCAAGACTTTGGTTCAACGTGCTAAATTATTCAATCCGGAAGCAGCTGCCAATATAGCAGACAAACATTTGCTTCGTCCTATTCCACAAACATTCTTAGACCAACTTCAACATGAAGACGGTACAAATTTAAGTGATGAAGAAAAAGCCGCAATGCAGAATCCGGGCTATTAACAGACTAGATTTTTGCAGTCAATAATTAATAAGGGGAGTGCCGGATTCAGTACTCCCCTATTTTCCACACCATAAATACTTATTTTATAATGAAAAAATCGGTCTTTATATGCTTCACTACACTATTCTTGTTAATAGCGGGATGCAAACAACAAAAAACTATACGCTATGAACTTGTAGATGGCAATCCACAAATAGATTACATAGATTTCCTGAACGACACGCTATGCCGATTTGTCGCACCAGGACCATTGATTCTGACAAGCCACTACACAAAAGAAGGAGATATTTATATAATACAAATCAACGATATAGTGAGCGCACGGCTATATAAAACAGAAGAAGGAAAGCTACGAGGTGAGGCTCCTTTTTTTGAAGGAATATGGATTATAAAAGAAAGGTGATATCAACAAGTTCTGTACAGTTCATTCACTCATTTCTTTTCATATAAAGAAGCTATCTGTCAGCCCCCCCAAAAAAATCAATAACTAAAATCCAATACAAATCCAACAAGATGAATAAAGATTGTTATCCGTATATGGAAAAAGAACAGAAAGAAGATGAACAATATTCCATGTAAATGAATAAAATTCCATAGGTAAGATACCTTCTTCGTCTATATTTGCATAAATCAAAAATCAAAGATACTATGGAACTATTACCAGCAATCAGAAAAAGCATAATTGCATTCGTTCTGCTACCCGCACTTCTATATGCAGGTATCCCTCCCACCCTACAAAGCGATGCCTCACAAAGAATGACCAAAGATATCATGAACCGTGCTTACATCACCCCCAAACGTATTGTTACCAAATACGCAGGATGTAAGAATAATCTAATAAAAGACGAACACTATTTATTAGAGCGTGGAAACGGCCAATCGGAAATGAACAGAAAAAAATGTTGCATAATGACTTCTACTGAAACAGAGAAGGCATCCTTATTACTGGATTTCGGCAGTGAACTGCATGGAGGATTAAAGCTCGTCATGGGCAGTTCCAGCCGTAGGGAGCCTTCTTTGGTAAGGATACGTTTCGGAGAATCTGTTGGAGAAGCCAACAGTAGCACTTCAAATTCCGAATGGAAAGTGGGATTTTCAACAGACGATCATGCCAAACGTGATATCATCATGGAAATTCCCCGTGACGGCATGATTGAAATAGGTAATACCGGTTTCCGCTTTGTCCGCCTCGACTTGCTGCAAAACAACGCCACTATCTCTTTAAAAGAAATTTCAGCTATCCTGCGCTACCGTGATATTCCTTATCTGGGATCTTTTGAATGCAACGACCAACGTTTAAACAAAATATGGATTACCGGAGCCTATACTGTCCACTTGAATATGCAGGAGTTTTTATGGGATGGCATCAAACGTGACCGGGTAGTCTGGCTGGGCGATATGCATCCTGAATTAATGGCTGTCAGCCGTGTTTTCGGATACAATGAGGTAATTCCCAACAGTCTGGACCTGGCCTGCAAACAATTTCCGTTACCCAATTGGATGAATGGCATGAGTGCATACAGCCTATGGTATCTGATCAACCAATATGAATGGTATCACCAGACTGGTGATATTGATTTTTTAAAGAAACATTCCGACTATATCAGCGGATTAATCCATCTGATAAATGAGAAAGTGGATGATGCGGGAAATGAAACGTTAGCACCTGCCCGCTTTTTGGACTGGCCATCCAGCGGAAATAAAGCCGGAGTTGAGGCAGGCTATCGCGCACTGATCGTATGGGCTATGCAAGATGCACATCAATTGTCTTTAAAACTTGGTAACACTTCTGATGCTCAATTATGTCTGGACATTATCAACCGGATGAAAAAAAAGATATTACCTCACAACAATCTGAAACAGGCAGCTTCATTAATGGCCATCGCTGGATTGATGGATCCCCAACAGGCTTGCGATGAAGTTGTCTCTGTCGGTGGTGGAAAAGGTTTTTCCACTTTTTACGGGTATTATATGCTGGAAACATTAGCCAAAGCAGGTGAGTATGAGAAAGCAATAGATATCATTAACACTTTCTGGGGGGCCATGCTGGATTTGGGAGCAACCACGTTTTGGGAAGATTTCAATCTGGACTGGATTCCTAATGCCGCTCCTATAGACGAACCTGTTCCAGCCGGAAAAAAAGACATACATGGCGATTTCGGCGCCTATTGCTATCCCGGATTCCGTCACAGCCTTTGCCACGGGTGGTCCTCAGGACCTACCACATGGCTGTCAGATCATGTATTAGGTATAAAAATCGTGAACGTGGAACGCAAGCAGATCAGTATTGAGCCACACCTAGGTAAATTAGAATGGGCTAAAGGCACTTATCCCACCCCTTGGGGCGTGATAGAAGTCAGCCACGAGAAGAAAGCCGATGGTAAAATCGCAACCAAAGTGAAACTTCCGAAAGGTGTAAAACAAATTTAATTATAAGAAATCGTTATCAAACTTCTATAAAAACTGGATCTTATGAAAAACATAATGATATGGATTATGCTCCTCTTGAGTATAACTTATACTGACGCCCAAAATGGGAAGTCTCCTAGAAAAGACTATGCCAAATTAGCTAATTATGATGAAAGTAAGGTTCCGCAATATACCTTACCTTCCGTATTAATGTGTCACGACGGAGAAATGGTTCAGACCAAGGAACAATGGGAGCAAAAACGCCGCCCCGAAATTTTAAACCTGTTCACGACTTACATGTTTGGCAAAGCACCTGTATTAAAACACAAACT
Source organism: uncultured Bacteroides sp. (assembly GCA_959606905.1). The sequence continues at coordinate 7,920 of CAUHML010000082.1, forward strand.
GCCTTGTACAGTCAGTCGGATCAATGAAAAAGCTCTGAACGGATGTGCCACCCGGAAAGAAATAACCATCCAATTAACAGACGATCCACAGGGTCCCCACATTGACTTGCAACTGTATCTTCCTAATCATGTATCAGGAAAAATTCCGGTTTTTCTAGGTATCAGCTTCATGCCCAATTACACGATATATGATGATCCCGATTTATCTGTCCCCGAAATAACAGATGAAAAAATGAAGAAAAGATCTTTCAGGGGATCAATGGACAAATCCTGGCAGCTTGATAAAATTTTGGAACACGGATATGGTCTGGCCACTTTCTGTTATAATGATGTGGATCCCGATTTTGACGATGACTTCCAAAATGGTGTGCATCCTTATTATTATGAGAAAGGGCAGAATTTCCCAGATCCGGATCAATGGGGTTCCATTGCAGCTTGGGCATGGGGCATGAGCCGTGCCATGGATTATCTGGAAACAGACAAAAAAGTGGATGCCAAAAAAATCGCCGTGATAGGTCATTCTCGTCTTGGCAAAACCGCTGTCTGGGCCGGAGCCTCCGATCCGCGTTTTGCTTTAGTCATATCCGGGAATTCAGGATGTTGTGGAGTTGCCATCTCACGTCGTTGTTTTGGTGAGACTGTAGAAGCCATGAATGTACGTTTTCCTCATTGGTTCTGCGGTAATTATAAACAATTTAACGACCGGGAAAAATACTTGCCTTTCGACCAGCACGAACTCGTTGCCCTGATTGCTCCAAGACCTATATATATCGCCAGTGCAGAAGAAGACAACTGGTCCGACCAAAAAGGTGAATTTCTAGGAGGTAAAGGAGCTGAACCTGTATATGCCCTCTATGGCTTAAACGGAATAGGTTGTGAAGAAATGCCTCCTGTGGATACACCTTACATGAATGGCTCTATCGCATACCACAATCGCAAAGGGCCTCACGCTATTCTTCCATACGATTGGGAACAATTTCTTCGTTTTGCTGACAAATATTTTAAAAACAAATAATTAATATATAAATCAATGATGAAAAACAAGAACCTACTTATAGGATTATGCTCGGTACTGCTGTTGCTTAGCATATCAATAAACATGACAGCTCAGGACTCGCGTGAACGTACATATTATTATGAAATACTAGAACCACGCCATGAGCCCAAACCGAAAATCAAAGGTTTTGCAACAGAAAGAGTAAAAGAGAACTTAGACAGAGGGTTAACGGCCACCCCATCTGTAGACGGGAAAGGTATCTACCTCAGTTGGAGGCTATTGGAACAAGATAAAACAGACACTCCCTTCCACCTCTACCGTTCTGCAAACGGCAAGACACAGCGCCTATCAAAAAATCCAATTAAAAACACCTGTGACTTTGTTGACCAAACTCCCGTTGCCGGAAAAGCAACCTATTGGATCTGTGCATTAGATAAAAAGAAAAAAGTGATTAACACATCTTCCAAATTGGATGTGGACTGTTCTTTATTGAAAAACTATCAATCCATTAAATTGAACCGTAATATAAAAGCAGGCAAAATAGCCGTTGCTGATTTGAACGGGGATGGTATTTACGATTATATCATTCGTACCCCAGAAAAAAATGTGGATCCCGGAATGCCCGGTACTCTGGATGGTTCAACTTACCAAATTGAGGCTTATTTAAGTGACGGCACTTTTTTATGGTCTAAAGATTTAGGACAAGGTATTGAGCCCGGTGTTTGGTACTCCCCTTTCATCGCATACGACTTCAATGGAGATGGCAAAGCAGAAATTGCCTTAAAAACAGCTCCGGAAACGACCAAACGAAATGAAAAAGGAAGGGTAGACTCCGGTGAAGAATATCTAAGTGTATGGGATGGAATGACCGGAAAAGAAATTGCCCGCGTGGACTGGCCTGAACGGAATGACAGGTATGGAAATCTGGTCCGGCAAAACCGTAACCAAATAGGAATGGCCTATCTGGACGGCAAGACTCCTTATATATTGGCATGTCGTGGCACTTACAAACTGATGACTGTAGATGCATGGCAACTGAAAGATAACAAACTGGAACGTGCATGGCGATGGGACGGTGATGAAGAAAATCCCGTAGTAAGAAGCATGGGTTCCCATAATATGGTATGTGGTGATGTGGATGGAGATGGAAAAGATGAAATTCTATTAGGCTCATGCATGCTTGATGATAACGGGACTTTACTATGGTCTACCGGATTAGGACACCCTGATAAAATCTATCTGACTGATATCGACCCGGATCGTCCGGGTATGGAAGTGTTCCTTTGTCTGGAACCTTGGCACGAGAACGGACGTGGCGTTTGTGTTGTGGATGCCAGAACAGGACAACCGGTATGGAATATCGGTCATAAGACATTCCATGTAGGCGATGGGATGGTTGCTGATTTTGATCCGGTCCATAAAGGTCTGGAATGTTTTGCCAGCGAAGACCGTAAAGGAGGCAGCACAGACAAATATCTACTTTCGGCTGACGGTAAACCCTTAGGTAAAAATGAGGAAGTGCCCTCCTGCCGTAATTGGGCCTGGTGGGACGGTGACTTATTGCGTGAAACATTTAAAGGAGATGATAACCGATGGGGGGCAAGTTCCTCTTCAAACGGTCGTTCACTAAGTATTGTAAAATGGAAAGGAGAAACACTAACACAAGATATTGAAGGTGATATCTTAATGATTGCAGATTTATATGGAGACTGGCGTGAAGAAATAATAACCGCATTACCCGGTGAAATACGTATCTACACAACCAATCTTCCGGCAAAAGACCGTCGTACCACATTGATGCAGGACGGAATATATAGAAGCTATGTAGCTCATCGTTCCATGGGATACCCACAAGCTCCTGTCCCCTCCTATTATTTAGGAGAATAATATTAAGATTAGCATGAAGGATTCCTCTAAAAACTGTAACGGATATCCTTTTGTTGTAGGGGCGCTTTGATGCGCCCTTATGCATATAAAACTCAACTCTAATCATAAACATCATGCAAAAGATACTATTATTTATTGCTTCCCTTTTTTATTTCAACTTCTTATTTTCAAAAAATGAAATAAAATCCTGGCAAGGCATTCATGAAACACCCCTTTCCCGTCTAGAACAACAATTTGCAGAACCTCCTGTGGAATTTGCCAACCATGTAATATGGGGTTGGGAAGGGAAAATGGATAAAAAGACTATTTGCAATGACTTGGATTCTATCAAAAAGAAAGGATTCCGTGCCGTAATATTTGAAGCAGGTTACAAACTACCTTTCAAATATCTTTCCGAAGAATGGTTTAAAGCAATTCGCACCGGAGTAGTTGAAGCCAAAAAACGAGACATGAAAGTCTGGATTATTGATGAAGGAAAATATCCCAGCGGATTTGCAGGAGGAAAATTCTCACAGGAACGTCCCGATTTGAGAATGCAAGCTCTTGTGATAGGTGATACCATACAGATAAAACGGGGAGAAGTAATGACAAACCATAAAATAGCACCGGAAATCATCAGTGCGGTAGCCGTCAGTACATCCGGCGCTCCTAACAGAACTGTAGAAATTAATAATGGAAAAATAAGTTTCAACGCCGGGCTGGATGACTGGAAGATCCTATTAGTCAAAAGCGACTTTCGGACGGCTGTAACCCGAGCCGTTAATAATCCTAATGGCGGTAAAGATGCCACTAATTCTCTGTGTGATTATCTGAACCCTGTTGCCGTACAACAATTCATTGATTGGACACACAAACAGTATAAAAAATATCTTGGTAAAGAGCTGGGTACCACCGTACTTGGTTTCCGGGGAGATGAACCCGATTATGCACATTTACCTTGGACTCCTTCCATTGTCCAAACATTCAAAGATACAAAAGGGTACGATCCGACTCCCTATCTAGCCTCCTTTTTTACCGCTTCGCCTACCATACAGGAACAAAGAGTAAAAGCCGATTATTGGGATGTCTGGTCCAGCTTGTTTGCCACCCACTTTTTCAAATTACAAGCCGATTGGTGTGCAGCCAATGGAGTAGCCCATATTACCCATCTTAACAAAGAACATGAAATGCCCGCATGTGTAAAAGCTGAAGGAGACTATTTTCGAGCCTTAAGTAAAGTTCAAATACCCGGAGTAGATGCAATCTGGAACCAAATATGGCCCAGTACCCTTAATGATTTCCCCAAACTAGCCTCATCTGTAGCTCATGTTTATGGAAAACCTAGAGCATTCAGCGAAAGTTTTGCAGCTTACCACATCTCTCCTACCATTCCCCAAGCCAAATTTGTTGTAGATCATCAGATTGCCCGAGGGATTAACTTCTTTGAATTCATGTTCTGGCTGGCAGGATCCAAACATCGCAATTGGATGAGTGATCCTGGTATGAAAGGCCTGAATGAATATACAAATCGCACTACTTACCTGATGAGCCAAGGGAAGCCGGGAGCACGGATTGCCATGTATTACCCCACATCTACTATGTGGCTGGGTAACAATGAAGTTTATAAGGATATCGTCACTCTTACCCAACAGCTGTTAACTCATCAACGAGATTTTGACTACATAAACGATGATGCTTTTACGGAAGCACTGACCATAGGTCCCGGCTATCTGGAAAATAAAAGCAGCCAAAGATATGAAACATTGATTATCCCATCATCAGATGTTATTTCCGTATCTGCCTGGAAAGTAATAGAAACATTTTCCTCACGTGGAGGAAAAGTCCTGTTTTGGGGAAAGAAGCCCGCTTCTTTCATTGACAAAAATTTCACTGCTCCTGGTTCCCTATCAGATTTAACCAACAGCAGGATTGAGCCATCCACCAGATGGACAGCACATGTAAGCTCTTCCCTTCCGGAACCAGAAATGAAAATCATTTCACCTGACAATGATTCTATCCGCTACACACGCAGAGTAATGCCCGATGGCGACCTCTACTTCATATTCAATGAAGGGAATAAAGCTACAGAATTTACAGCAGACTTTGATAAAGTAGGAGTTGTAAAAGAATGGAATGCAACAGATGGCACACTCCAACCGATAAATGCAACAATTGTCAATAATCGCACCCGTCTGACCATTAAACTGGAAGCATGGGAAAGCAAGCTCATATCTATCGGAAAAAATAACAGAGAATATAACATTAAAGAATATGGCGTAAAAGGAAATGGCTATTCGGAAACAGCCACTTTACAACGTATCATTAATGAAGCAGCTCACAATGGAGGCGGAACGATAGTTATTCCTGCCGGGGAGTATCTAAGCGGCGCTCTATTCTTCCCACGTGGTGTAGATTTACGTATAGAAAAAAACGCCAAACTAATCAGCACTGTCGACCCCAATGAATTTCCTGTCATCCCTACCCGTTTTGAAGGCATAGAAAAAAGGTGGCGATGTGCTTTCTTGAATTTCGACCATTCAGACGGAGTTAAAGTTTATGGTGAAGGAGTTATTGATGGTAAAGGAGTAGAATGGAAAAAAATTCCATTCGGAAACTCCGGACGCCCCAGACTGGTATGTTTCACAGATTGCCCGGGAGGTAAGATTTCCGGTTTAAAAATGATAAATCAGGCCTCATGGTGTCTTCATGTACTTTACACAAACGGATTCACTATAGATGGAATCGATATCCGTGCATTGGAATATATACCCAGTTCCGAT
>CAUHML010000083.1 GCA_959606905.1 uncultured Bacteroides sp.
AAGATACAATAATATGGAAATTCGTCCATAAAGCCTGTATTATTTATCGTATTTATGGTGTTTTTTATGTTGCAGAATACAAAAAGCCTCAATAAACAATTACCACATTTACAACAATAAACCAATGTGCCAATATACCAATAGCTATGCGAAACATTACACAGCCTATTGATACATCAGCACATAAACAATAGTACGCCACTTTATCAAATCAATTTAAGGCATGGGCGACAATCCCTCCCACATTACATTCCATTTTCCATTTTTCGGGAAACCAGGATTTTCTATTTCACAACCATCCCAACCAGCGCACATTAATGCAATGGCAGTTAATAAACCACCATTACCAGGTAAATAAACACGTAAACGGGGATCTTGATAATTATGTCCATTCGGCAAATATGTATTGGTACGTTTATTCATAAGCAATGCCTCCACCGCTTTTTCCGGCTCACCCAATCGAGTAGCATTCATTGCTGTCATAGGATAATCCCAGCCCCAAGTCTTTCCCCAATTCCAATTATCCCATATCCATTGAAGTGTATTCTTCATGTAATCTTCACGGATTAATTTATTCATAGGCAAGATACCTACGGCACCCAACACTGCCATGTGGTCACTGGTAAAACGAATATCCTTATAAGTGTCTATTGCATTTTCCGCAGCCAGATACAACCCATCCTCATTATAAGCCAGCGGAGAAAGTTTGTCTATTAACTCATCCCATTCCAAGTTACGTTTTTCACCTGCACGCTCACGCCATATCTGCGCTATCTGCATGGCAAAATACCAATAAGAAAGTTCAAAAGGAGGATTTATAGTAGTACTCGCATTCAATGTTTCTTGAGCTGGAATCGCTCCCTTTAAAATAAACCGCACTCCCAATTCATCATATGTGGCAAAAGCATACATAAACTTAGCTGTTTCTTGAACCAGATAGTTATATTTCTCTATCACTTTCTTATCAGGGTTAGAGCGATAAAGAAGTTCTGCCAGATAAATAAAATGCGGTTGTTGCCAAATCAAAAAACTGCCTACACTGGAAGGTGCCTCCACACCACTAGGATCAGTCATTTTCATCCATCGGATTCCATCAAAACCTTGCCGACGAGCCACTTCCCTTGCTATAGGCTCTACCGTTTTATACCATTCTAAAGTATGGCTGAGTAATTCAGAATGTCCCCAAAGCGGTTGCCATGCCTGATGCCACCAAATCATTTCAAGATGATATTTCCCAAACCACGAATTGTAAGTTAGCCCTGTTTCCTGCGGAGGGGTACTACCCGCGCATTGAATAGCAAGCAAATATTGACTAAGCACTACCCGACGTTCCAATTCTTTAGCACGCGGATCCGTGCAATGAGAGAAATCTACCGCAGCACCTTCTTCCCAAAAGTTCACCCAATGATTCTTAGCCAAACTTTCAACTTCAAAAAAATCAGGGAGTACAGTAAGCTGATCTGGCTCATTAGCGGTAAAAGCACATGAAAACGAAAAAGCATCTTCTTGTGGAAGCAGTACGAAATAATTTTTCTCTTTTTCTTTCAATAATGCCTTGCCTTCCCATTTTAATTCTACATAATATACCGTGGAATCCAACGTACGCTTTAACACAGCGCTTTGTGTGTCCTGTTTAAGAACCTCGGTAGAGTGTTTATCATTGGCATCCCAATCACATGCATTATCAGTATGAATACCTGTAGGATAAGGAAAATGAAATTTTATCCCTGTATGCAAGTGACTGTCTATATGGGCTGAAATCATATCTTGTGCCGGATGGCAAACCGTCCGTACATTAAATTCATTCCCTTTCCAAGTAAACCGACTGAGTATCTCACCTTCCCATAAATTCAAAGTCTGACTGATTCTGGTAATATCGGAAATAGCAGCCTCATCCCCCCATTCAAATCCGATCACTCCTAAATGTAACCGATGTGGGTTGACACGAAACCAATCAGATGCATTCTTTTGTCTTTTATCTTCTTGAGATTGAACTGCATACAATTCCTTATGTCCTCGTCCAAAATCATATTCACTCAATGTTTCTTCGTGTCTATAACCGTCCATATTAGCAAAACTATGCCATCCCCATTGACTTTGCGTACCTAGAGGGACACCTTTTTTATAAGCGTCAGGAAAAGTTTGCAATCCTGTAATATCTACTGTAAATGCAAATTCGCCATTCCCTACTGAAAGCGAAGCCAACGAATCGAAAGCTGAAAATTGAGGATTATTCCGATTCACTAACGCCTTACGGTCTATTGAAATCTGCTGTACGGGATGAGTACAGGCACCGAACATCACTAATAAAGAGCAAAATAACAATATTTTCATTACCTAAATTTTTATACACTGTAAATAGATATTCATTTTTACGACTTCCTTATATCCTATGGCATAGGATGTAATCCCTCCCAACGCACATTCCATTTACCATCTTTGGGAAATCCCGGATTACTGACCGAGCAACCGTCCCACCCGGCACACATCATAGAAACAGCTAATAACAGCCCTCCATTACCAGGCAAATAAGAACGAAGACGAGTCGAACGATAATTATTACCACTAGGTAAAAGCAAGTCCTCCCGGTTGTCCATAGTTATGGCACGCAAAGCAATCTCAGGCTGCAACAGGCGAGTAGCATTCATTGCCAATGTGGGATAATTCCAACTCCAAGATCCTCCGGACCAATTCCAATTTTGAGCTGCACGCACCAAAGTCTTTTGCATTTTTTCTTGATCAATGAGCCGCGACTCAGGCAACATGCCGTAAGCCAGCAAATTTTCAGAAGAAGTTCCTGTAACATAAAAAGGATCATGCTTACGTTTGCTTTTCTCGCCTTCCGATAGAGAAACAGAACCGTCTGCTTCTTTAGGACGCTGGCCATTAATGTATCCACCGGCCGGCATTTCCGGTAATTTTTCAGCAGGAATACCATTCACGAAATCAGGTATTCCTCTACCCTTTTCCGCCGGTAAGTAAATGCCATCAGGACTAGTAGCAAGAGGAGCTAATTTAGCAAGAATTTCATCCCACTCCGCATGACGTTGCAGCCCAAGTCTCTCCCGCCATTTCTGAGCTATGGACAAGCCAAAATGCCAATAAGCCATTTCAAAAGCAGGATTAAGGGTCGTCTCTTCATTATAGGATTCATTAGCCGCACAAGCTCCCTGAATAATGTAACGATCATTATCAGAATCATAATTAACAAACGAAGCCATAAAAGCAGCCGTCTGCTCTACCATATCAGCATACTCACGAAGAAATTCTTGAGAAGGACGTGCACGATAGATAAGTTCTGACATATAAATGACATGGGGTTGTTGCCAGATAATAAAAGAGCCGACATCCGATGGTGCCTCTTTAGAAGATGGATCAGTCATTTTCATCCAACGTATGCCATTAAATCCCTGTCTGGCTGCAATATCACATGCCATCGGTACGGCAGTCTTATACCATTTCAATTGTTTCTCCAAAAGATCTGCTTTATTCCAAAGCGCATAATGAAAACTGTGCCACATTACCATTTCTAAATGAAATTTACCATACCATGTATTATAAGTCAGGCCGGTTTCAGCAGGAGGGTAATTTTGCGCTTCCTGCGAACGGAGCAAATATTGAGACAGCACAACCCGACGCTCCAAAAGCGAAGCACGGGGATCCGTACAGGAAGAAAAATCAATAACACCGGATGTCTGCCAATAATCCCTCCAACAACGGTTGGCCGAAAGCAGATTAGCCTTGTAATCAGGCTGAGGCACTACAGGTTGGTGCTTATAGAACCCAACATTGAAATTCCACTGCTTATCGGAAGGTGTCAATTTTAACCTGTTCTTCCCTGTTTGAGAAAGAACAGCTTTACCACTCCAACTGATTTCCACATAATAGACAGTAGAATCTACAGTACGACGAATAAGAGCCCGTTGAGGTTCGGAAAGAATAATGTCGGTAGAGTGGCAGTCATCGGCTGTCCAGCAAGTAGCATCGTCAGCTGCCTCACCTGTAGGATAAGGGAAACGGATGCCAACTGCCAGCTTTGCCGATGAAGACACAGAAGCAGAGACAATGTCACTATCGCCATTACAAGAAGTAGTTACCGTAACCGGAAGTTTTCTCCATAGGAAATGGGAATGAAGTTCTCCTTTCCACATGTCGAGAGTCTGGTCTATTTTAGTAATATCGCTCACCAACAAGCTGTCAAATCCTATATTTCCCAAATGCAGGCGGTGCGGATTGGCACGAAACCACTCTGCCGCTTTGGCATTACGTTCAGGACCTTCCGGAAATTGTACGGCATAAATCCCATGAGGATGACCGGGAAGCGGATGATCCTGTAGAGTTTCAACTATCTTATAGTCCTCCTTGTTAGGAAAACTGTGCCATCCCCATTCGCTATAGGTACCTAAAGACAAGCCTTCTTTATAATATTCGGGAAAAGTCTGCAATCCTGTAGCATCGGCAGTAAAAGCGAACCGCCCATTTCCGACTGTCAAAGAATGAAGAGAATCAATTTTTGTAACATGAGGGTTATTACGCATCACCAATGCATGACGGTCAATAGCAGTATCGGCACAAGCTGTAACCAGCAGCATTGCTGCCAATACAACAATAAAAAATGTTTTATTTCTCATCATAGACACTATTTAGTAAGATACTGAATAAATGTAGACATACCATTCATATATTCCTTGATGGAAATGACTTCAGAAGGAAGAGGAGCATTAGAGAAGCCCGGATTCTCTTTCGAAACACTAGGCAAACGACCGGGTAAATAATCTTTTTTCTTCAAAATAGTGAGCAGACTATCTACTTTTTGTGTATCCGCTTGCTGCATTTTACCACGCATTAAATGACTTAGTAAAGTTCCAGAAATATCCGTTTGACCTATAAACGGAGAATCTTTTGTCACTTCCTCTTTGGAGAGAGAGAGCAAATGCTGATACTCATCTTTTAAAGATTGCAAATCAATAGCCCGCGTAGAGCTATAATGAGTTATGAGTCCATGATAATCATAATCCACCCAATAATGATCTGGATCATTATGAAGGTAAAGAGGTCTGTTAGTGCCTACTTCTACAAAAGTAGGACACAATATCTGTCCCGGTTTTACAGACTTACCCAATTGTTTCATTTGCGCGTCGTTATATCGGATAGATTCTAGAAATTCAAATGCATCCGGAATACGGGCTAAATATTTAGTATCCCCAGTCCAACGATAAAAACGCATCAAGTTGCGACACATCTCGGCAGTAGCTGTAGCCGCATAACCTGCCGGTTCAAAATCACGGGCATGACCTGGAGAGTAATTGAGATCCAACTTATGCTGCATAGCCCAACCTGCCTGAGGCTTTCCTCCCTGCAAAGCCAAGACACAAGTCATAGCCCGCTGAAGAGGCTCCAATGCCCGAGTTTCACCTAATAAAGTGTAACAAGCCAATAAAAAATTAATATTGTTAGTATGAACTCCATCATTAATGGTAATAAACGAAGTATAGTCTTCCTTATCACCTTTCACATATTCATAATGGAGAGGATAGCGCTGCGGCCACCCACCAATAGGATACTGACTCTCCAAAACAAAATCAAGACACCTTTCTACCGGATATTTATACTTCGGATCCAGAGTCAGTAAATACATACGCAAAAGGAACATTCCACTATCGTAGGTAGCCGCATCATCATAAGTACAATTTCCATAATAATGAGCATGTTCCTGAGCACAATGAATATATCCTTTCTGTACTTTGGAATACCATTGCTTAAGCGAAGTTTCTCCGGAAAAGTCCAACATATAAGGCCATCCCCCACTTGAATGCTGTCCCCAGATAAGAGCATCTGCCGCTGCTTGTGCCGCTTTCAGGTAATAAGATTCTCCAGTCAATTGATAAGCATTCAAAAATACATTTCCCATAGCAGGTGTACCAGCTTCTATCCATATCATACTTGGTTTAGCTTCCAGTTCCCCCCAACAACGGGAGAAATCAGGACTGTAATTCCATAAATAGCCACCACGGTTGCTGACCTTCTCTACCATGAAACGTGTAGCTTTCATCATAGCCACTTTTATATCAGAGGCCGGAATGTTTTTCTGTGCTCCAGCAGACAACAAAGTAATGAAAAGCATTACCGCCATACATATCATTTTCATACTGTTTTTTTTATAAGATAGGAAGAGAAAAGAAACAAAAAATCATCACTATTCTTCCCCCTTCCTATATAGAAATGTTTATAATTTATTGATTAATAAGCAGGATGTTGTTGACCGGTTAACCCAGGATTAACATCAATAATGGCTGTGGTGCTCAAAGTATAAAGTTCAGCCTGATTCTTGATAAACCCACGATATAACTCGGTAATCCAGGCGGGCAACGTGTTATTGTTTTCTTTATAACCCAATATCTTGGATTGTCCGGCTATACCGGAATTAGTTTCTCCTGCAATATTGGGAGTAATAAACATATTTACCCAATTCCAAGTGCCTCCATACCGGGCAACCAGTTCACTCATTTCCGTTTCTGTGGGCTGATGATCGAAATCTATATAAGTAAGACCTACCAAAGGATCCTTCCAAGATGTAGAAGTTGCTTCTTTATATGCCCGATAAGTCTTCACCTCATTATAAGGAACCTCACGCATAGCCAGTTTCTCGGTATTTGCTTTTGTTTCAGCCAAAGTTTCAGCCAACAAGTTCCACCGGATAAGATCAGTACGCCGCCATCCTTCTGTAGCTAATTCAAAGGCACGTTCCTTCACAATCGCTTTAAAAAAAGTATCATAAGTAGAGGGTGTGGTACCTATACGAGAGGCATCTCCTGCAAAAGCACGCAGACGAACTTGTTCATAAGCTGCCTTAGCTGCTTCCGTGGGCCCATTGTTCAAGTAATTTTCAGCTTCTGCGTACATTAACAATACATCCGAATAACGAAGTATAGGCCAATTGACATCCGTTTTCAAAGTGGCCGTACGGGGACCGGCTTTCCAATTGCAGCGCCATTTTCCCAAATTCAAAGCGCCATAAGGCACAGCAATATCGTTACCAGCCGCATCAATACTGTAATTGCCCACTGTAACATCCCGACGGGTATCATCATCGGCAAAAGAAAGATAAAAGGTAGGATGAATCAGTTGCAAAGGCAATGTTTTACCATAAAGGGCATTGGAAGCATGAATGCAAAGTCCATTTGTATATCCCACACGACCATTGGTTGTATTGCCAAACTCAGCATATTCAAACATTACCTCTTCAGGGTTATAAACGCCACCCTCGTTCAAGGCTCTAAACACATCCTCATATTTAGAAAGCAAACTGTTTTCACCTTTACTAATCACTGCTTTACAAGCTTCATCAGCAATGGTATATAATTTTCTTACACGCGATTCATCCAAAGGACGGCGCATCTGAAGAGTAGATTTATCATAAGTATTCAGATCCCAATGCAAAGCATAACCTGCTGCATAAAGAGCTGTACGGGCCAATAATCCATAAGCAGCATTCTTGGAAATCCGCTCAGGAGTAGAGAAAAATCCTTCACTATACCAAGGAAGTACTTCGACAGCTTCTTGCAAATCGGCAATAATGCCATCATAAATCTCATCCCGATCAACACGGGAAGAAGAAAAAGTCGTCATATCCAATACAGGAACAGTAGAATAAGGTACATCCCCAAAATAACGAATCAAATTCAGAAAACAAGTAGCCCGAACAGCCAGACATTCAGCTATATAAATGTGACACTTTCTCTCGTCCTCTCCCGAAAGGCTCATTGCACGTAATCCTTTCAAGCATGAATTACAACGCTCAATGCTGGAATAAGAGGTAGTATAAATGCCTGTGGGACAACTTTGATCATTGAGCACATAATTGGCCGCATAATTATTAGCATTCGAATTACTCTCAGTAGACCACATTTCATCTGTTCCATTCTGAGCCTTATACCAAGCATCCTGCATCCAGACACCTGTGTAACAAGCAAGAACAGCCATCTCAGCTTTATCAATGGAAGAGAAAACACTTTCACTGTCTGTCTTCGATTTAGAAGGAAGATCCAGAAAGTCAGAACAAGAACTGAAATTGATCGCCAAAAAGGCAACAGCTATATAATATACTATTTTCTTCATAATACAACTCTCCTATTATTATAATGAAAGATTAATGCCAAATACAAATCCTTTGGAACGTGGATAAGAAGAATCATCAATACCCGGAGTTAAAATAGAACTTTCCTTAGAAACTTCGGGATCATAACCTGAATAATTCGTAATAGTGAATGGATTATTCAATGTACAATATAGACGCAAATTACTGATAAAAGCTTTACTTAACCACTTTTTCGGGAAAGTATAACCTAAAGTAATAGTGCTTATGCGAAGATAAGAACCATCTTCCACAAAACGATCAAGCGGAGTAGTAATAGCTGCGCGGTTGTCATTATGAATACTCCACAGAATGTTCGGATCATGCTGATTAGGATTAAGCTCAGCTATACGGTTGAGGTCCATAGCTTCTTTTCCAGTACGGGGATCCAGCAGAGTGAAACGATTGGCAGCATCCGCAAGCATATTTTGGTACGGTTGGTATGGACCGACAAAACGCTGGGTAGACATATTAAAAATATCATTACCATAAGAGAATACCATAAATACAGAAAGATCAAAGCCCTTATAAGAAAAAGTATTTTTAAAACCTCCGGTAAAATCCGGATTAGCATTCCCGATGACTGTCATATCATCAGAATTATAAACAGGTGTCCCCTTGTCATCCGTCTGCCCCGTAGTATTTACATACTTGATATCACCCGGTTTATATTGAGTTTTTACAGATCCTTTCTGATAAATAACACCATCTTTCAAAACATATTTATCACCATTCTGCACAAAATCGTCGGTAGTATAAACTCCATTGGTCTTATACCCATACATCTCACCTAAAGAATGACCTACGATGGCACGGTATAGAACAGAAGAATTGGTACCACCACTGACGCTAGTCTGATAATATTCATTCTCACCGTCTATTCTCAAGACCTTGGAACGATTGAAGGAGATATTGAAATCGGTAGTCCAAGTAAAATGTTTGTTGCGGATGTTCGTACTGCTTATAGCTATCTCAAGACCGCGATTACGGATAGAACCGATATTCTGATATTGGTGCGTATAACCGGTTGATGTCGGGATAGCCACTTTCATAAGCAAATCATCGCTCTTATTGTTATACCAGTCCAATGTCAGGTTAACTCTGTTTCCCCACAAACCCAAGTCCAGTCCGATATTCGTAGAAACGGTTTTCTCCCATTTTAAGTTATTATTACCTACTGTGCTGCCAGGTGCCAAAGCCGCCGTTTCCTGATTGCCCACAGGATATACCGTAGCATTATAGGCAGTAGCATACATATAATTATCAATATTACAATTACCGGTAGTTCCATAACCTACTCTCAATTTGAAATTATTGACAACATTTCCGATAGCATTATCTTTCCAGAATCCTTCTTCAGAAACGCGCCAAGCTGCCGCTGCTGAAGGAAAATAGCCCCAACGATTACCCTCGGCAAATTTAGAAGAACCGTCTGCACGTAAGGTTGCTGTAAAAAGATAGCGGTCATTAAAAGTATAATTGAGACGACCGAAAAAAGACAACAAAGCATTTTCTTCTAAAGAAGACTTCCATGTATCGGGAGTGGCCATACTAATATCATTAAGACCGAAATTAGTATCGGGAAATGCCTTATAGGCAGTTTCTGTACCAGATGTATTTGTATAATATAATTCGTGTCCTAACAAAACGCCCAAATCATGCTTCTCAAACGTATGTTTCCAATTCAATGTATTAGTCCATTGATAAGCATATCGTTCCTTATTATCAATACTGCCATAAGGTCCGCCTTTGAGTTGAGCATTGGCCGTACGACCATCATCGAAATTAGTTGTTTTGATTTGGGCCCAATTATAACTACCAGCTGTACGGAATGTAAAATCCTTCAAGAAATCAATGTCCACACCGGCATTAACACTAAAAATACGACTAAGTTTTCTATTTATTATAGCATCGTTGGTTATCAATGGGTTATACACATCATATTCGTTACTGAAAGTACGGAATTCGGTATTTAACTCTTCATTAATAAGCTGATCATCAGTAAACAGGATTCCGCCAGTTTCAGGACGCAAAATAGCTTGTTTTAATCCGGAATAAGAACCTCCACCTAATGTTTTGGCGTAATTAAAAGAAGAATTCATATCAAAACGTACATTTTTCCATAGCTGGGAATTTACTTTAGTACGAATCGTATTACGGTAATATCCGTGATTTTTTACGATACCGTCTTGCGACATATTATTGTAGCTTACCAATACTTGAGTTTTTTCCGTTCCGGTAGAAAGAGATAGATTATGGCTTTGAGTAAGAGCACTTCCACCAAAAATCTTATCTTGCCAGTCTATTCCGGAACGTCCGCCATAAGTTTGCTCTATATCAGACCATGCTCCCGTATAAAATCCATCATCCGTATAATCCCCTCCAAACATACGTGCATACTGGTTCATTTCTCCGGCAAGAGTCCACCATTCATACTGATATTTGGCATACTGTTCAAGATTGAGCAAATCCAGTTTCTTGCCCAACCAATCCACAGATACATAGCCATTGTAATTCACAGTTGTCTTGCCACTACTTCCACTTTTGGTCGTAATAAGAACCACACCATTTGATCCACGCGCTCCATAAATAGCTGTTGTCGAAGCATCTTTTAAAATATCAATAGTCTTAATGTCATTTACATCAATATTCTTCAAACCATCTTCCGACTGGAAGCCATCAATAATATAGATAGGTGTAGTAGACTGAGTAATGGAAGTACCTCCACGAACGGTAATATTCACTTCAGCCCCAGGAGCTCCGTTCTGTGAAACAATATTCACTCCGGCAGCTTTTCCTGCTAGCGCTTGAGCCGCATTAGTAACAGGAACTTCCGCTAAATCTGCACCGGTAACTGAAACAGAAGAACCGGTCAAATCACGTTTTTTCACTACTCCATATCCTATAACAACCACTTCTTCAAGGGTTTTAGCATCCTCTTTCATCACAATTTTGAAAGAAGATTTTCCATTTACACTTATTGTTTCAGTTACATACCCCACATAACTGACAATCAAAGAAGCATTACTTGAGACATCATTCAATATAAAATTTCCATCAAAATCCGTAATAGTTCCATTAGTAGAACCTTTGACCATCACCGTAGCACCTATTACAGGCTCTCCTTTATCATCAACCACCACGCCCTTTACGCTACGACCTACCTGTTGTACGATGGCTACCTCTTTCGTTGCGGAAGAAATGGCAGACTTTTCAGAAAGAATAATATTCTTATCCAAGACTTTATAGGTCGTATTTGTTCCGGAGAAAAGCTTCTTTAAGACTGAAAAAACATTCTCATTCTTGACATTCAAGGTTACTTTACGTTTCAAATCGACCTGCTTATTATTATAGAAAAAGGTGAAATCCGTCTGTTTTTCAATTTCGGTCAGGACTTCAGAGACCGTCCGAGTCTGAGAACTGATGTTCAACATGGTTCTCTGTGCATAATTATTGCTAGCATATAACAAGCTGGCAAAACTGAAAAGAACAAAAATAGTTATTTTCAGCGACAAAGGCAGTTTACATACTGGTTTCTTCATTTTCGTAAATAGATTTAATTTTAACTTCATAATTTGATTACAGATAAAAAGTAGTGTGTTTTTTCTGTAGATTGTTTTACGTAGGATGTTTCAACATAGCTTGTTATTTTTAAAAGATTAATAAACTTCTATTTTCTGTTTTTCTTGATGAATATTATTACTTTCTGCATACTTAAATTTTATATTTGAAGATACGCTGATATATTCCAGAATTCGTCCCAAGCGTTGTTTCTCAAGTACACCGGTAAAAGAGGCTTCAAAACATTTGGGATTCTTTACTACGAAATCCACATCAAAACGTTTAGATAGCATTTTAAGAACTTCCTTAAATGGAGTATCACGAAAAATAAGTTTTCCGTCTTTCCAAGAAGTGATAACCTCTACATCTGCCTGATCAATTTTTATTTGTTGCTGTGCAGCAGTATAAACAATTTCCTGTCCCGGCTGAATTTCCTGTTCCGTCCAATTACTTTTCTTATTTTCATACGCCATGGCAATGCTTCCTTCCACCAAAGTTGCAGTTATTGTTTTATCATCAGCATAGGCTTCCACATTAAATTGGGTACCATAAACTTTTACAACAGCTTTCTGCGGCGTTCGGACCATAAAAGGCTGACGGGAATTCTTTGTTACCTCAAAGTAGGCTTCGCCATTCAATTGGACATTACGACTTTTTTCGTCAAAGTGAGAAGGGTAAACAATAGTTGAATTGGAATTAAGAATTACATGAGTTCCATCCGGCAAAATAGTAGAAGTTATCATTCCCGGATTAGTACGAATCTCTATAAAATTCACTTTATTCTGCTCATTACCATTCATCCATAAATACAAAGTAGACAGTAGCAAAGGTATGGCAAGAATAGCAGCGGCACGCTGTGCCCATCGCCCCCATTGTAGCTGTCGTTCCCTTCTTATCCTGCCTCTGACTTCCTTCAAAGCAGCCCGTGCATCAGTCCGTTTTAAGGTATCCATTGTTTTTGTGGCAAAAGAAAGATAATAAATCTGCTTGGCCAGCTTTTTATTTGCTTCGGAAGAGATAATCCATTTTTCAATCTCTTCTTTCTCACTTAGAGTCACTTCTCCTTCAAAATAACGGAGTAAAAGCGCTTCATCTATTTGGGTATCTGAATTTATCATAATGTCCTTTTATAATAAGTCTAACCAAGATCCAAAGTTCCTAAACCAAAAACTGTTTTTTTTGAATTATTTTTCGATTAAGCGCTTTCATATTTAAATTTATGTATTTTTGCAGTAACATTTTCTTCTATAATCTATGGAAACCACAAATGATAATTTGATAGACAAGCAACTGTATATATCCATGCAACAGGGCAATAAGAAAGCGTTTGATACTTTATTCATCAAATATTATGCTATGCTTTGTGCTTTTGCCCGCAGTTTTGTTTCATTAGAAGATGCAGAAGAAGTGGTTCAAGATACCATGTTACAGATATGGGAGAATAGAAAAACAAATCATATAGATTCTTCTGTTCATCATTATTTGTTCAAAGCAGTAAAAAACAAATGTTATACCTTAATGACCAGAAATTCTCTTCGATTCCAAATAGAAAATATACTCACTCCAGACATACAGGAACTATTCGAAGATCCTGATTTTTATATTATAGATGAATTAACACAAAAAATAGAAAAAGCAATTCTTAATCTTCCAGAATCCTATCGGATAGCTTTTGAAATGCACCGTTTCCAAAATAAGACCTATCAGGAAATTGCAGAAGAATTAAACATATCTTCCAAAACAGTAGATTACAGAATTCAACAGGCACTAAAACAATTACGGAAAGAATTAAAAGACT
>CAUHML010000084.1 GCA_959606905.1 uncultured Bacteroides sp.
AAAGCATCTGAAAGCAAAAGGCTGGTTCGATATCACTCACATTGCGATGGACGAAAGACCGATGAAGGACATGCAGGAAACACTGAAAGTAATCCGTAAGGCTGATAAAGACTTTAAAGTGTCATTGGCTGGAACGTATCACAAAGAGTTATTGGATGAGCTGAATGATTATTGTATCACTATCGCCGAGAAGTTCACACCGGAAGAGATTGAAGCACGCCGGAAAGCAGGCAAAGTGACCACTTATTATACCTGTTGCACGGAACCCCGTCCCAACACTTTTACTTTCAGTGAACCTGCCGAAGCTGAATGGCTGGCATGGCACAGTGCTAAAGAAAATCTGGATGGGTATCTCCGTTGGGCTTTAAACAGTTGGGTGAAAAATCCTCTGCAGGACAGCCGCTTTACCGCTTGGGCTGCCGGGGACACTTATATGATTTATCCGGGCGCCCGTTCATCTATCCGGTTAGAACGCCTGACAGAAGGAGTACAAGCATTTGAAAAAATACGCATCCTGAAAGAAGAATTTGAAAGGAAAGGCAATAAAGGGGCTATCAAGAATATAGACAAAGCCCTGAAAATGTTTGATGAATCCGGTATGGATAAGATTTCTCCTACCACTGCCGTAAACAAGGCAAAAGAGGTTATCAACCGATACTAGAATAAATATTGAAAAAAGAATAGGAACCTTAGAAGCAATCATTTATCATATTGCTTCTAAGGTCCCTATTCGTAAACCATTCTTGATTCTGTTTTAATCTTCCTCATTCTGAATATACCACGTCCATCCATTAATGTTAATCTGAACAGCATTCCATGCAGTTGAGTCAGAAAAAAAGAATATGATTTTATATTCATCCTCACGATCTAAATATTCCTGAGGTTTCATCTTATTCCCTTCCATACTTGTCAAAATAAGAAAATCCGTCAGATTAATATCAAAGACTTTCTTCCCGGTTGCTTTCTCCGTCACAACAAACCGTGCAGGCCTGTCCTCCATCAACCGCATAGTGTTCAATTCGACCGCCGCAGCCGACGGATTCTTCTGTTCCATAAAATAAGGTTGAAAACTCAGCACATCATCGTCCAGTAAGGAATTATCATGTCCTAAATATCCATTGGATTCTATAATCTCATAATCATAGTCATGCATATTGATGGTCCATCCGCTAGTATCGGTACTGCGGGATTCCCCCGAGGAAGAGCCTTGGAATATAAAACGTATCTTATTAGTATCCTTTATCAAATTGATTACCTCCATCTGATTTGCAGTACCTGTGAACTTCACATGATTGATACCGCCATACCACAGTGGTTCCAACTCTTTATTAATGACAAGAGACTCCTCACGCATCAACTGGAGTTTCATTTCTGTAAGGGTTGTTCCACCGTTAGGAATAGTTATCTCATAGGAATCATGTGCCCCTGCCCAAGCCAGCAACTGGTATTCGCCTACCGGAAGTTTTACCTCCATAGTATAGTATCCTGTAGCCAAAACCTCTCCTTCCTCAACCTGACTGAACAAATACCTTCCATCCTTATCAAAGATGTACAATTCCACTCTGTCTACCTGTGTATGGAAAGCATCTGTATGAAGCATATTATAATCATATTTGAACTTTACCAACAATCTACATTCCGGCAACCTTTCGTCAAAGCTATTGCATGAGAACGTCAATAAAGAGACAGCCAACAGGACTATCAAAGTAGCGGAAGTTCTAAGGCTTTTTAGTTTCATATTCATCAGTTTAAATGATTTGCTTATGTATTATTTCCTGCAGGAGTAGATTGACTCTGCCCGGGAACGGTTTGCTATACGTATTCAGGCACATTCAATGCACCCCTACAGGAATCCACTCAGTCTACACATCTCATTAACAATCGTCTTCCGTACAGTAATGGGATATATAGTTCCCAGTATCTTCAATTCCAAGCCGCCCTTATCTTAAAAAGAGGGAGTTAAAGTTTATAATCCGCTTCTTAAAATTCTTCTTCCTGAGTGTACCAAGTCCATGGATTGACATTAATCTGGATCGCCAGAAAAGAGCCGTCCTCCTCATCGGGATCAGTACCGGGCGTAGGTATTTCCGGATATCCCGGATTATTGAACTTATTAACATTGATATCATAAACGGAATTTCTCACCACCCCAAATTCACCGAGTTCATTCAAGGCCTTATCCGTATCATCATGTTTAATCATGATTTTATAATAACTGATACCATCGGCATAATAATTGAAATTTTCCACTGCCCCTGCACCTTTTCCTTTTATTTCATCAATTTTACCATTGAATGTGATTACCAAAGCATCTACATTAACACCGGAATCCAGAAGAGATACTTTACCTATTCCTTTACTATCCAAATACACATTCAAAGCATCTGTCAATGTAGTAGTAACAGAAGGTTTACTAGTACCGATGGCGTCATATTTACTTCTCAATTCAGCTTCAATCCATTCTTTCAATGTATCAAAAGTATAAAAGCCACCATTAATTCTCATAAAATCCTTATTCGGATCAGGTGTTCCTAAATCTGTTGTATGAGGCTTTTTAAATGCTTTCGGCAAAAATTCCACTTTCAATAATACTTGCGTAGTATATTGATGAAGATTATGAATACTGGTCTGAGTATTTTCAAGACAATACTGGCTTTCTCCCGGATCATTGACAATTGCCACATCATTACTAATTACCATATAATCCAGACCTCCATTCTGATTATCATAATTAGGGTCTTTTCTATACGAACCAATCTTATATTGATCAAAAGGAGTAATACAAGTTCCACGTCCACCGTTGGCCGGATCCTCATTCCAAGTCAATATTCTTTCGGATACAGGAAAAAACTTTGTATTCGTAATATTCAAAATCCATTTGGGATTTGCAATAGTAGCCACATCACTCTCCTGCTTTACATATACACGCACCTTGGCTACGACACGGTCAATGTGAATAGCCAACGGACTGTTCTTAGCCAATTCTTCAGTTTTATACAATGCAAGGTCAGCATCGGTTCCATCTGTTGTTGAAACTGAAGGTTCCAGCCTTCCTTTTGCATTCGACATCATAAAGCTGCCATTCTTCGCTACATTTTGTGTCACATCCGCTCCTAACGACAAGGCAAGAACACCATTGACCGTACTATAAGAAGCCCCTGTTCCAAAAGAGCCTTTAGCCGGGAAACCTGCTCCGGGATTTGCTATTATCAAGATACGCTTTGATTTTGCATCCACTTTGAAAGGCTTACTTACCCCTCCGTTAGGCTGTCCTGGATTACCGGCTTCGACACCTGTCAACTCAATATCATCCGTCAGTTGCTCACTTGCATCAAAAAAAATAGCTCTGACAGTAGAAACCGATGACTCCTCAGCAGTACCGTCCTCCTTATTAGGATCATGCAATGCACGAGATCTTGATACAGAAGGTGTCTTTATATCCAATGCCACCCATGCATTTCCTGTTGGATTCGTTACAATCCCGGTATCTTGTTCCAGGAGTACATCATCACTGCTACATGCCGCAAATGCTAAAGCCGCAATTGCTGACATTAATACGTTTTTCTTTCTCATTGTTTTACAATTTATTAAAGTGTTTCTAACTAAATTATTTATCTCTTCTCTGTTCCATTTTAATAACATCCGACTTCTTTTCCGCTAATTCCAACAAATTCTTTTTGGCGGCATCAAGTCCGGAATCAGCAGCATTTTTGAAATACTTTTCAGCTGATTCATCATCTCCTTTCAGCAACATCCAGACTCCCATCGCATTATCATATACCGGCTGGTTTCTTTTTAAATTCACCCTTTTCAGATATCTTTCCGCTGAAACCAGATCATTACGTGAAAGGGATGCAACAGCAGCATTGATACCCGCCACTTCATCTTCCGGATACATACGGGCAGCAGTCTCAAAAACCTCCAGAAATTCAAGTGAATTTTCCGGATAACTATTGGCCACCAAAAACATTTCATTCAAACTTAAATTCTGCGGGCGCTTTTTAAACACTTCCCTAGCCTCATCAACTTTGAAATTCTTCACTTCATAGTTTACCTTACATATGGCGACACGGAGTTTAGGATAAACACTCCTCAACAAATATTGATAGGGGATACCTCCACGAAATTCTCGCAACTTCAATTTTAAGGTTTGGTCATAGGGGTTGTTTGTAATCATGTTCAATAACTCTTTTCGGTAATCAATATTTGTATGTTGGAGTGTTTTTACCAAGCCTGCCCAATTTTCTCCACCAAACAAGATATTGTATTGGGAACGGGGAAAGTCATATAAGCCTGCCAAATAATCACGAAGCGCCAAAGCGCGTCCTTCAGACAACCGTTTATTATTTGCCAACGAACCTTCCGGTGAGGCATAACCGATAATATCCAAACTTTTCACTTGAATATCAGCGTCTGCTTTCAGTTCGTCAATCATCGCACGAAGCTTGGCCAGTTCCTGCGGATTATTCATATATTCAGGACGGATATCCACTTTATTCACTTCAAAATCTAAAAAACATTCCGCCTGTACATCTCTCTGTTTTACCTGTTCTACAACAGGCCTGATATAGGCCAGATGAGGAGTTATCACATAGGGAATCAGAGGATACTCCAATGTTACTTTTTCCATCAAAGGTTCTATTTCCATCCATGCAGTTTCACCGCAACCGCACTCGTCACGCCGTATATTCAGACAGGCATCTGCCATCCATGTCTCGTAAGGCAAGTGATATTGATAAGAAATCATCGCATTTTTCCTTCCAACTATCTTTTTCACAATATAGGGGAAGTCATAACTTGCTTTTTCCCGGTTAGTCATAAGAGTCAGATATCGTTCATAAGCTTTGTATTCATCTCTTCCTTTCAATGAAATACGCGGTAAATTAAGAGTACATGATGCAGAAACCAATTGAGGAATCCAATCAGCGCCACGAGATGTGTTCATCTTTACATCTTCCAACACCATATCCATTTCTATATAGAGTGAATCACCCACCTGTTCCAAGCGTACGGGATGTATAGTGACAGTACCTGTAAAAGAGCGGTTCTGTCCTACAACCGGATGCTTGATAAAGCAAAAAGCAAGCAGTACATATGCTATGATATATCTATTTCTTTTCATTATGGTTCAATTATTTGATTATATAAATAAGTGATATACTTGCCTTTGTAGGACCAAAATAGTTTCTTCTACCTGATTTCAGTTTAGTGCCACATTCCGCACAAGGATACTTATCATATACAATATGCGCATATCCTATTCCCAAAGACGCCTCCAAACTCCAACGTTTCTTCAAAATCCATGAATGTCCTATTGAAATGCCTCCGCCATACAGGTATCCCTGATAACGATTGTCTTGCATATTCTTACTGATGAATCCCCAATCAGGAAATCCTCCTACATTGAAATCGGCATAATGACCATGCAAACCCACAAACGTGCGATTGAAACGCTCACAAAACCAATAACGGGCTTCCGGTTGTATTCCCCAATGACGCAAACGCCTGCCATTACCCGGTTTCCAAGGATTATAGTTGAGGGGAACATCCAAAGTCCACTGACGTGACAATCCCAATTCCACTCCCATATTTAGAGTTGAAGTGGCATCATAGAGCAGATTGCTCTTCACTGCAATACTCTGTGCATTACTTCCGGTCAGAAAACAACCCGATATAAAGAGAATGAATAGTATTTTCTTTTTCATCTACATTACTTTTAATTTGAGACAATCGTTTTACCTTTCTGAGTGATATTAATCTTAACACGCTGTGTGGTACGGATACCGGAAGAATTATCAGGAGCTTTTATAGTGGTCAGATACACCAAGCCGTTTCGGGATGCCGTCCCTTCATTAGCTGTTACCTCCATATAAATTTTCCCATCATCTACTGTTATCCGATCTGTTATATTCCGTCCATCGCTTGATGAAGGACGTAGCTTTATCCAAGTCTTGGGATTATCGGCCCCATCCTCCACATAAGCAGTCAGACAATAAAAATTCATATCATAACTATCCACATCTTCAGTAGTAGGCATATATTTCAAAATCAGCCCTTCTTGGGGTACAGCAAGTCTTTGCCTGACGCGAATCTTTTTCTCCAAATTGCCTAATTTCAAGGTGATGTATGCGTTCTTCCTATAAATTCCTCCCTCATCCGTCTGATAATCTTCATGCAGCCTCAATTTGGAAGTGATTAAGGATTCTACCTGAGTAATATTAGGGTCAGGTGTACTCCCTTCCACTATAGGTATTCTTGCCCCATCAACCGGGTTAATCAGTGAAAAAGCATCATCCACTTCTATATGATTATCACCAATACGACATGAATTAGGAAAGTTCGTTTTACAATTAGTAGCCACACTAGTTACTTCATAAATTTTATCTTCACTGGCATAAGCTATAAATACTGAATTACTTACCCCCAAATAAAAATCATTGTTGGATATCATTTCATAAGAGTAACTATCATCAACTGATAACTTATAATCCAAATCAACATTGGAAGCTTTGGATGCCTTGGCATCCTCTACCGTATCATAACCGGGCCCCTTAGCTTTGATAATGGTAAATGTGTATGAATGATTGCGCAAAATATCCATGAGATTATAGTTTCCATCAACCAGCACCAACTTATAGAAATAGTCTTTATTCTCATAAGTTCCTTCCACAATCAAGTAGGTATTGTTCTGAATATCGGACTCATACAAATATAACGGTTTCATTTCCGTACTTTGTCCCACCGCCGAATTATCCGTCACTACCAAAGAAGAACCATAACCAGTCTGACAATATTCCGTCAAGTTTGCCATATTATTCATAACTGTACCATCCTGATTATGCAATCGCCCTTGTCGAGGTACATTGACTACTGCTGTAATTCCTTTCAAATAAAAGTTATCGGCTTTATTAGCTACCACCACTTTTGCTGCTACACGAATGAGCTCTATAGTACTCCCATCACTATTTTCAATCCGTGTTGTAGTATCTATTTTGTCTACTCCAAGCAAATAACTCATAGGAATAGTCTTTCCGTCATTACTAAAAGGAATGACAGAGGTTGCAGGGCTTTCTAACGGTTCAGTCAGGATTTTGGCACAAACTTCGGACAATGTCGTTATCCCCGGTATCATATTCATCCGTAGATCCGATTCTGTAAATAAATATTCAGTCACATTATTTCCATAATAAAACTTATCATTCAATGGATTCGCCAATATCAGTAACTGATACTTGCTATTGCCGGACTGTTTGGTCAATATGACATACCTTTTTCCCACCATCTCAAAAGCCTGTACCGCCTCTACAAAGGTGGCATTTGCATTTTCTCCATTGAATACCAATATCCATGGAGTCTTCCCTACCCTATCTTCATCATCCATGGTACGGACTGTAGGATAATGATATGAATTCGCACGGGCAAAGATTTCAATCTGCACCTTATCTGCTTGAGGCTTATTATTATCAGGCCGCTCCGATAGGTGGATAGAATCTTCACAGCCTGACATTAGAAAAGCCAGACACCAAAGACAAACTATATATAATACAAATTCTTTCATTTTCTCATTTCATTAAATACATATCATCACTTTCTACTGATTACTTCATCCCTGACGCAACGGATAGACTGACCAAAGGTCGGCAACTGATACATCAAACCGGGATTCGGCCACTTACCCAGAGACATGCTCCACACAGCATGAGGATCTTCGGCAGAAGACGCAGCTATAGAAGCGGTATGGTAATAGCCGGTCTGTCCTGCAAATTCCAGACTACTATCCTTATTCTGGCGTCTTCCTGCTGACGGAAAAAAGACAGAAGCATTATTCGCCTCATTATATACTAGAATTCCCAAATAAGCTGCCTGTGCGTTACCCGATGATACACAATAAGGATAACTACCGTCAGCTGACCCCATCTTAATAGGTCTGCGGTCAAAAAAGCCATCAGCATAGAAGCCTATCAAGAAGGTTATATGCTCTTGCGCTTCATCCACATCAGTCCTACTTTGCCAAAAGTTCTGATATCGGTCTACTTTAATCCCTCCTACTTCCGGCGAACCGTCGTATCCGCCAATATTCTCATTTAATCCAGCATCTCCACTCAGTGGGTTTTTAAATAAGGATTGCCGCAATTCAGAAAATGCTATTTCAACGCTATAATCCGTAAGTACTGTCTTTATGACATCCTTGTTCGTATTTGCCTTCACAATGACATGATCGCCATCCTGATCTATATTATTAGGATATGGTCCGTTATAAGCTATTCTGTCAATATATCCGTCAGAAGGACGATGGTATCCGTCAGGACAAGTTTCAAATATTTCCTTATACCCATAGTCATAAATATCTTCTGCTGGTATAGGCGCTGTTCCCCATACCGGTAAAAACAATTCGGATGTACTATTAAAAAACTGTATATCCTTAATCCAATGGTTCACAGTATAGGCTGTAGGATGGTAAGCCAAACGGAAATAGTCCTGATCAGCATCCTTCGGAAGCCCCCATTGAAAAAATGCTCCTGCCTGAGTGGGATATTTCACAAACCTTCCTTGTTTCACATCAACTTTTGCATAGGGTTCATTTCCACCATTCAGATAAGCAGGAGCCGTCAGATTGAAAGGCGATATTTTGCGAGCATAATCACGTGCTTTCCCCTGTGACGGTCCCTTGGATATGGCATCTACAGTTCCAGGCCTCATGATGTAATCATCCGCTTCTCCCTGCCGGATATACATATACTCGGTATTATACCACAATTCATCATCTCCTGTCCCATATCTTCCTCCATACCATTGAATTTTCACTTTAGCATACCTAGGGGTCGTTCCGGTATTTTTTCCCGTTACTCCCATACGGAAATAGATACGTCCCCTACCTTCCACATAAGTTCCATTTTCTCCCTTATACTTATTAGGAAGCACCTTATAATGCTCTGCGACTCCCGGATTATCAGTCCCGACATTCGGATCAAAGCTTGGAGTAGAGCTCAGAACAATGAAATTCCCTTCTTCCACTTCCGCTTTCCATAGACCGAGTGTACCTAAATCCTGAGGACGTTCATTTGTTCCGTCCCTCCTTTTCTGCTGTCCGGTAATAATTCTTTCACCCTGTTCATCATTTCTAAAAAAAGCGCCTATATAGCCGGTTCCATACGGATTAAATTCAAAACGTTTCCCGTGTTGACTGGCATGAACTTTTATCTCTCTTTGCAGGCTACCTCCGTCTTCATCTTCAGCAGACAAAAAAATCCGATAAGTTTCCTGTGTACCCATTATGTTTTGCTCATCCAACAACACATCCATATAGCCCGTTCCGGTTTGAGATGCCTTATCATAGATATATGAGAAACGAGAGGTAGTATAGGTTATCGTGATTCCACTGTCTTTCACATCTCCATTTAGCAACACCAAATCATTGAATACCTTTTCTGTTTCTGCTGCTAATCCCCCGGCTCCCACATAAAGTTGAGGCATCACTTTGACTACCGGCATATTAGAGGTAAAGGAAATACGTGCTCCATTAAAATCAGTAATACTGACCTCCAAGTCCGATACATTCAGTACCTTAATACCTGATATATTCCAATCTTCATCCACATTCTCCCATTCAGACGCCTCTATGTTCACCATCAACGGCTCCTTAATATATCCGGTCAAATCCAATTTTGTATTCTTGGGTAAGCTATAATTTACCGGATTCGAAGCAATCTTCAATTTGCAAGACGGATTATAATTATCCCCCATATCTATTGTAAAGTTTACAGCCTCACTTTCATTAGTAAGGGAAAGAGGGTCATTGGCAGGCAGGATGATACGGTTCACCTTTTTCTCCCAATCCCATTCGGCTGTCGGGGTACCTTGGGTGAAATAACTTCCGTCATCAACCACAGTAAATGTACGTATCACACTCCGTTCAATAGCCGGACCATCATAAGTGGCTGTCAGCGGAACAAGATTCGGCAAATTACTGAACATTATTCCTTTAAATGCCTGGTCCAAATCATCTTCAGCCCTCAATATGACATCTACCCGTACCCCTATTCTTTCAAGAGCCAATTGCAATATAGATACTGTTGTATTATCTTCCAATGTCGCTCCCTGTCCGCCGGATAACACGGTCACATTCTTTATTTCCTGCATCATTGGAATAATTTGTTCTGATGAGAAAAAATCAGCGGGATAGGCTATATGATTCAAATCACCATAATGAGTGATAGCATCCAATAAAGTCCGGACCGATTGATAAGCCGGCTCATTGGCCAAAAACACAAAATCGTAACTTCCTGCATCAATAGGATGACGAATAATATCACCGGAATGTGCATTATAAAATAGGTTGGTTACTTTATCACCCGTCGTTTTGTCAAATGCCAAAACACGGAGCGTATGAATGATATAATCTTCCGGAGTCCCAGAATGCACACTACCCGTATGAGGTGCCATTCCCCTAATTGATATAAATGTACCTTCCACATCGCTAGCGGTGAAAGTTTCATCCATACAAGAAGTAAAGACAGCCAGCCACAGTAAGCAGAGCCAGTTTCTATAGGTTTTATTATCTCTTTTCATCATTCATTATCCCCTTCCATCTAACATGAATACTCATCTAATTCTTATACTGCAAATATCGGGAAATAGAGTGAGGCTGTGAATTATATTCATTTCTGAAACAGACAATAATCCAACTGACTGACAACTTATTATGCAATGAGTGCAAGCGGCTGTTGCAAAATATAAAAAACAAGCTCCATCCAAATAGATTTTTGCATTGTACGCACTATCCGGATAAAAAAGTTGCGATATTCGTAATTCGTGGCAAATGGCACTCTTTACAAACTATCGATAATAGCTTGTTGTTTTTGTAAAAAATCCATGCGTTGCATCTCGCCACTCTCTGAAATCAAGATAGAATGACGCTTTAATGATTGGATCCAGTTACATTGCATCCGGCAGATATAAAAACTTTGTGAATCCATTGAATTGATGGAATACACCCGCAATAAACTTATTTGAAAATCCCGTTTTTCTATATAGCTATAGGTAGCCTCAAAATGAATATTAGAAAGATAAAAACAAACTTTTCCGCCTTCACTGAATTCTCCCGTTACCGAAAGTTCCTCCATCATGGCAAGCAACTGATACAGCTCGGTTTTCAAATGCAATACATCATCATCGGTTATCAGTTTAAGAACGGCAAAGTATTTTATCTCCTTTACAAAAGAATAAAAGATGTTCGTGTCCCATATAAAATGCGTTTTCCGGCATTTCTTCACGCTTTCACATAGTTTCTTATGTGCACTCACAATCCGGTCTTCCACCTGCATATCTCTTAAAGAATTAGGAGTCTTGATCTCACCATTCTGATAAATCCAACGACAAAGACGAAATTTAGACAGATACTCATATTCAGAATAAAGAGTAAACGGCAGCAAATTGGAAGCAGTATAAACTTCTGTTGTTTCATCCTTTTTCACATAATCAAAAATTTGCAGATAACGATGGATTATCTCATAATAGCCTTCCATTGAATCAGAAGACTTCAATAAATTCAAATCAAAGGTCACTCTGTCCGAAAGGTGATTTCCTATAATCTGATCAATGGAAATACCCAGTCTTCGAGAGATCAAGGCAACTTCTTCAAGGGTAAAAGAAACCTCTCCCCGTAGCCTGCGGTAAACGGCTTCCTTTCCCATACATAATGTATCTGCCAGATAGCCTGCCAAATTCTGCTTTTCAGGAACACGTGCCTTCATGGCTGTAATCAGTTCATTCACAATCTTATTCTTCATTCTTTTCCCCTTCTTTGGTTATTAACAAACAGACTGCAAATTTAAGTTATGGAAATGGGAATTCTATGCTCTAAAACAGAGATGAAAGACTTTCTATCTTTCTGATTCACGACCAATTGAGAAATAAGAAAACAGATAACGAAAAAAAGTAAATAAACAGATTATTTACTTTCATTTTCAGTAAACAGAATTTCTTTCCTATTTCGTTTTTCGTAAATAGGAAACTATTATAAAGTGCTTATTATTTCACGTTGTTGTTGGAAAAACTGTATACGCTGCATCTCTCCACTCTCTGAAATCATAGTCGAGAATTTCTTCAGTGACTGTATCCATTCTTTCAAACTGAGGAACATTCCACAATCCTGCGTAGCAATGGAGTTGATAGAATACACCCGTATCAAACTGAGTTGTACCGAATCAGCCTCCAGATAGCTGTAGGTGGCTTCAAAATTAATATGAGACACGTAAATATGTACACTGTTACCTGCTTCTGTCTTTCCCTTAGAAGCCAAGTCTTCCAATTCGTCGGTCAGTTGCAATAGTTCTTCTTTAATCTGATGTTTGTCCTCTTCTGTGATAAGATGAATCCCGGCAAAATACTGTATGTCATTTATCAGATGATGAAAAATCATGCTATCCCAGATATAATCCACAGAATGTATATGTCCGGTAGCAGATACAAAATCATTTTGAATATCATATATTTTTTGAGGAACTTCCACCTTGTCAAAATGCTTGCACTGAATATGCTTGTTTTGATACATCCATTTAAAGAGGCGAAACTTAGACAATGATTTATGTTTCAAAGAAAGTGTTTGGGGGATAATATTGGAAGAAGTACCCATGGAAGAGGAAGGATCGTTTTGCAAAGCATGTAACACATTGACATACTTTTTTAATAATGAATAGTAAGTTTCAAACGGATCTTCATGATCCACCACATTCAAATCGAATACGGCATTGGAACTGAAACAGACTCCTATTACATTATCTAATGAAACACCTAACTTTCTTGATATCAAAGCAGCTTCCTCTAATGTAAAAGGGACCTCACCACGCAACCTCCGATAAATAGCCTCTTTACCGATATACAAAGTATCTATTAACAGATTGGCCAGATTTTCTTTAAGTGGCAGTTTTTCTTTTACAGCTTCAATCAAGCTTGTGTTTAGTTCATTTTGCATCATTATAGTTCTTATATGAGTGAGTTATTTGTAATAATAACAAATATCAAAGGAGAGTTGTTTCAAAATGCGTAACTAAACGGACAGACCGCTACTTGTAATCAGTAAATATTCAAAATAAAAAGAGGCGTAATACTGAATATGAAATACAGCCTACACCTCTTCGATTGAAGAAGAAAAAATCAATCAACCATAACTCCCCAATCAATCTTCGGGCACATAAATAATTTCCCCATTATCCAATTCGTATGCAATCCCCACCTTTCTACCCTTCTTTCCGCTTTTGGCATCCTGATCCTCAGAAGGTGTATAGCGGTTTATCTTCTGCCCTTCCTTGGTTATAATTTCCATGTTTTCCTTACCCGGATTCTTCACCATCGTAAAATCCTCCTGACTAAACATTTCAGTCATATTATAACGGGTAACCAAGGCTACCATTAACGCTACCGCAAACACCATCGCCACATCAAACAGATTGCTGACCACGCTCATCGGGTCACTAT
>CAUHML010000085.1 GCA_959606905.1 uncultured Bacteroides sp.
TTATCCGTACATTGCAACCTGCAGCTGAAATAATAGAATGTGATTATGCTGATGTGGATTTGAATAAGATAATCTATACTGAAGTATTTGACTTTGAACGTACTGCCACTTCTGCCGGTTGGATACGTGGAATAGAGAGCGCCCTTACGGAAGAGCAGAAAAAAGAAGCGGAGGAACACGCGCACCATCATCATCATGAGGGTAGTGAAGTGGATGAATATGGTATCAGTACTTTTGTGTATTATCGTCGTCCGGCTTTTGATATCCATAAATTCGATCGTTTTGTATCAACCAGATGGAGTCGTAATATCATTCGTGCAAAAGGAGTCTGTTATTTCAGCAATAATCGTGATATGTCTTTTCTTTTTGAGCAGGCTGGTGTGCAGAAAAAGTTGAAGGAAGCTGGTTTATGGTATGCTACGGCACCTGAAGAAGAACTGATGGAGGTAATGCGTCAGGAGCCCGGCTTGTTGCGGGATTGGGATGATAAATATGGAGACCGTATGCAGAAAATAGTTTTTATCGGGCGGCATCTTGATAAAGAAGAGTTGATAGGTGAACTTGATGAGTGTTTGGAATAAGATATGCATATAGATAGAATAAAAGTTCTGTTTGCAGAACTTTTATTCTATTATACAGATTTTGTGAAGAATCAGTAAACATCTAGTATTACACGTTCTTTTTGTTTTTTCGGATATTCCGGTAAGTTTTGTCCATTTACAAAAGTAGCTTTGAGGCAGATGTTTTCTACACACCTTAAGTAATAAGGATGAGGGGCCTTTTGTACATGGAAATGCTCTATCTCAATATTTTTGATAGGCTTTTCTTCATATCCATCTATAAAAATTGCATAATGGTCGGAACAGCCAGCCTTTACATTGTTGATGCGGAAATTCTCGTATTGAGAGGTATGTCTGCCACCTCGGAAACCAAAATAATTGGTTTCAAAACGGAGCACTGCCCCTTTTGAGCGTTCTATAGTAATATTGCTGACTTGTATATTACGAATATATCCTCCTCTGTCACGGTTGGATTTGAAATAAAGGGCATTCTTGACCGTTCCTATTTGTATATTATCCATATATATGTTTTCTACACCGCCTGACATTTCACTGCCGATACATAATCCATTGCATTCAGACTGGAACAGACAATTACGAATGACGATGTTTTTTGAAGGGCGTCCTATTTCACGGCCGTCGGCGTCACGGCCTGCTTTGATAGCTATGGCATCATCTCCTGTGCGGAAAATACATTCTTCTATTAATACATTGGAAGTTGATTCAGGATCACATCCATCATTATTAGGATAGTGACTGTCAATGGTGATGCTTCGTACTATTACATTGTCACAGTATACAGGATGAATAGTCCAGAAAGGAGAATTCTTAATGGTGATACCTTCTACTAAAATGCGAGAACATCCCATGAATTGTATGCAAGAGGGACGTAGTATAGTACCTTTCCCAAAGATCCTTTCTGTGACAGGGATTAGTTTTTCTCCCATTTTACGCAGACGATTTCTGTCTGATACCTCTATCTGAGACCATGAAGCAAATTCCCGTCCTCCTTGGGCGTCTATGGTACCTTGTCCTGTAATGGCTATATTAGTGGCATGTTTGGCATAAATCATGGGAGAATGTCCATATAGTTCCGTACCTTCCCAACGTGTCCATACTTCAGGAAGAAAGTCATCAGCCTTACCGCTGAAAAGTAGATAGGCGTCTTTCTCTAAATGTAAATTGACATCACTTTTCAGTACTAGATTTCCCTTTAAATAATAGATTCCTTTCGAAATTATAACGTGTCCTCCGCCTGCCAAAGAACAAGAGTCTATTGCTCGCTGTATTAACTGGCGTGAATGACCTTTTTGGTTGGAAGCGGAATCAGGGCAGATCACTTTTATTTTCTTATGCGGAAATGAAGTGCGCGCTATATTGGCAATAATCTGTTCGGCTGTATTTTCTATTTTATTTTGAGGTCCGTCATGTTTGTATTTGAACCATTGAAATGAAGTTGCTCCTGCTTCCTGTTCTTTGTTATAACAATATAGTGCAATGCGGGCACCTTTCCAAAAACCGAATGGAATAAAAAAGGAAGTTCCATAAGGAATAAAACGTATATTATCTGTACTGTAGAAATATTGGAACTTTTGATTGAGCATGTCGATGGATACACGTAGATAAATCTGGTTTCCGTTTAGGAAAGTTGTACTTATTTCTGTTGTGTCATTGGATATGTATAGATATTTTTGTCCTTTCTCCATCTTGATACCTAGAACTTTATTTTCTTTTCCCATGCAAGCTAATCCGCATCGTTGCCCATCAGCTATTTCTGTAAAATCCATAGCTATTGTAGCTTCACTTATATTCCCCATAATCTTTTGTGTCAGGGTGTTGCGTGCCAGTCTGAAGGTTGAAGATTTCAATGCTTTCAGAGTGAGTGAACCTGGATGTGCCGATAAGGACCATGCGTGGT
Source organism: uncultured Bacteroides sp. (assembly GCA_959606905.1). The sequence continues at coordinate 2,479 of CAUHML010000085.1, forward strand.
CTGTCGGATTATGATTAAACTGCCATTGTAGTGATAGGTTGGGGGTAGAGAAATCATCATCTGTTTGCGGAGCGAATATGGTTTTGCTTTCAATGGGTTTCTGGCATACATATACAGGTTCTCCTATTCCATTTCTATCAAAGTCTACTCCGATAACGGGCCAATCGTTTTCCCAATGCATGGGCTGAAGATGAACTACACGGCCTAAGGCATGATGATGTTGGAAATGAAAAAAAGCCCATTGACCATCCGGAGTATCGACAATGGCTCCTTGATGAGGGCCGTTTATCGTAGTACTTCCTTGTTCCAATACTACTTTCTTTTCATAAGGACCATATATATTTTTTGAGCGGAGGATAGTCTGCCATCCCGTACCTACTCCTCCTTCCGGAATAGAGAGATAATAGTAACCATCTTTTTTGAAAATTTTTGTTCCTTCGGCTACAGGTCCGGTGTATACGGTCATTCCTTCATCAAGTAGACGTGTACCGTCTGCACTCATTTTATGAATAATGATAGGCCCGGCTCCATGACGGCTCCGGCCTAGGTATGCTTGACCATCTTCATCCCAAAAGGGGCAAGGGTCTTCCCATTTTTCTACTTTCTTAACTAAATGTAAAGGGCTCCAAGGACCTGAAGGATTGACAGCATTTGACATGAATAATCCTTCTTTGGGAGTACAGAAAAAGACCCAGAATTTGTTATCATGGTAACGAATTGAGGGTGCCCATGAACCTCCTGCATATTGTTGGTTGTTATCCCAGCCGGGAAAATCAAAATGGTGATAGATTTGGGAAATCAGTTTCCAATTGATCATATCTGAAGATTCCAATACTTGCATTCCTAGAAAATGAAAGTCGGAAGCTATCATGTAATATTTATCTCTGACCCGGATAACGTCCGGGTCAGAGTAGTCAGCATTTAAAATCGGATTTATGTATGTTCCATTGCCCTGATCTCCCCATTTACCGGGAGTACCTTGAGCTGACAAGACTAATACATTATTTATAAAGTATAGAAGAATAAGTAAAAAATTTTTCATCAGCATGTTTTTTAACTTAATAACCAGGGTTTTGTGTCACTTTAGCTTGATTCAAATCAATGGCAGCTTGTGGAATAGGACGAAGAATCTTGTATTTACCATCAGGGCCTATCATAGCAGATTCTTTTATGCCGTCTTCATTATATTTTGTGGCATATTCCACTAAAGTGTGAGTACGCTTCAAATCTGTCCAACGGACATATTCTCCAGCTAATTCACGAGCACGTTCATCAAGAATAAAATCAATATTAATATCGTTGCTGGTGACAGTCATTTCTGTTGTGTATCCTTTACGAATAGTTCCTGGACGTTGACGAAGTTTATTGATCATTTGTGCAGCCTCTTCTGTTTTACCCATTTTTAAATAGGCTTCGGCGGCAATCAGATAGGTTTCTCCTAAGCGCGCTACTACCACATCATGCATGCTGCAAGTAGAATTACGGTTAGCAATAGAAGTTTCTGAATAATCATCAAATTTCTTGATACAAGCATTGCCGTAGTCTTGTGAACGACGGTCTTTGTATGTGGCTGGGGCACCGTTGGATGGAGCAATACCACCGTCTGCTATTGTTTTGCTTACCAGTGTATTCTTTTTAATTCCATAAGGATCGTCTGCTTTCCAGGCAGCGATATCTTCATCTGTAGCCCATGCTGGAGCATAATAATAAATGATAGAAGAACTAGTCGGTGCTGAGTAATAGTCGAAATAACTGGTATGGAATTCTAACATAAAAGTTTGTTCCAACCGTGCATCACCCCGACTATACATTTGCTGTAGACGTAGTGAAGGAGCAAAGCAACCGTCAATTGCCTTATTTCTTGGTTTTTCGGAACCACCTAAATAAGCTCCGAATTGGGCTTGTTGGTAGGAACCGTCTTTTACGGGATCTTCTACAGCAGCCGAATTAAACTGTATGCTCCAGAATATTTCATTGTTTTCTTCATTTTCTACGTCAAAAGCTTCTTCTATGGAGAGGAAAGGAATTTCGCCATTAATTGCTTCCAAGGCATACTTAGCTGCATTTGCGAAGTCTGAATTTTGAGCTATATTTTCTTCTTGGGCTTCGTAATCAGTGCCATCTAGCCATCCACGAGTCAGATAGGTTTTGGCTAAGTAAAAGGTTGCTGCGCGTTTATTGGCACGTCCTACACCGGAGTTGGCACGTTCCATTAAATGGGATTCGGAAGAGGCTAGATACTCAAACTCTTCAATGATGAACTTATAAACATCTGCAAGACTGGCACGTTCATGACTCATTTCGGCATGGTCAAACATTTGTTTGTTCAAAGCTACAGGCCCGAACTGTTGCACTAGTTGGAAATAATACCATGCACGGATAAAACGTGCTTCGTCCACATATTGCAGTCGTACACTGGAATCTTCCGTTATGTCTCCATAAGATATAACGCTATTGGCTAGCTGAATACCTTTAAAACAACTTACATAGAAATTTTTTATAATGCCTTCATCTGCAGTGAAGGTATATTGGCTCATGACTACTCCCTGTGACTTTCCGTCTGCATACAGGTCTGTTCCCGCTACGAATAATTGCGGTTGGGCATTATAAAGCTCCCGCAGTGTGGAGTAAGCGCTGTTAGTTAAACTGGCGAATCCTGCCGAAGTCTGATAAAATTCAGCTGATGGAACATTAGATTTGTTGTTTTGGTCAAGAAAATCCGAACATCCTGAGAGAGTTGCCAATCCTAATGCCATAATGAAATATATTTTTTTCATAATCATTTAATTTTAGAATTTTAAATTTACACCAACTTGATAAGTTCTTGAACTGACACCACCGGTACCATCACCTACTTGTGCGTCGGCCCATTCGGGGTCGAACCCTTCATAATTTGTGAAAGTGAAAGGATTTAATATATTAGCATAGATTCTTAAATTGGAAATATGAAGTTTTGAAATCCATTTCTGTGGAAAAGTATAGCCGAGGGTAATATTCTTGATTCGAACATATGAGTTGTCAACGAAATTTTGTGCTCGGTCCTCATTGGCACCACTTTGCCAGTATGCACCGCCTCCTTTACCGTTTCCACCATTGGTTGGGAAGGGGTAACTACCGTAATGAGTGACTTCTTGGTAGGCTATAGAGCCATCAGCACCTAGTATCGGAGCACCTTGAGGTATATAGTAATCCATGTTTAGGCGATTCATGCCACGCTGTCCATAGTCTACGAACTCGGCCATGAAGGGAGAGTATACCATTCCTCCCTGACTGGTGTAAATGCTGAAAGAGAAGTCAATGTTCTTATAGGACAAGTTGGAGGTGAAGTTACCGGTCCAGGTCGGAGCACAATGTCCGAGGATCATTTTGTCATTGGCATCGATAGTACCATTGCCATCCTTATCATAGATTTTCATCTCGCCTTCATAGAATTTGGTTTTCATTTTCGGGTCTTGGGCATAAGCTTGGGCTTCCTCTCGAGTACAGATTCCGGTATATTTATAGCCGTATACTACGTCTATAGGGTGATTGATAAACCATTTGTTACCCACCAAATCTTCTTTGGTACCATTCAATTCTTTGATAGAGTTAATGTTACGCGCAAAAGAGAAGGTTGTTTCCCAGTTCCAATCTTTATTCTTTACGTTGATGGTATTCAGTTGGATTTCTATACCTTTATTGTTCACCTTACCCACATTACTTACAATGGAGCCTGTATAGGAACCTAGTTCAAATGGGGTTTCCATCTCCATCAAGAGATCTTTGGAATCTTTGTTGTAGATATCGATAGATCCATTGATACGATTATTCAAGAAACCGAAGTCAAGACCGAGGTTGATTTCGGTTGTTTTCTCCCAAGTCAGGTCGGCGTTTGTCATGGTATAACCATAACCGTTGGCAACAGACGATCCGTAATTATAGTAATATTTAATATTTGCCAAAGCTTGTGTGTCATAAGGCCCTACACCGGCATTATTACCGGTAACGCCAAAGCTGGCACGGAGTTTTAAATTGCTTAACCATTTGCTGGCAAATCCCATAAAATCTTCATCGGAAATGCGCCATGCCATGGCAGCTGAGGGGAACATCCCCCAACGATTGTCTTTTTGGAATTTGGAACTGCCGTCCCAACGTGAAGATACAGTCAGCATGTATTTGCCTTTGTAGGCATAGTTGATACGGGCTACATAAGATAACATGGAGATTTTTTTATAATAGCTAGACTGACTTTGTACAGTGCCTGAACCAAGATTATGCCAGTTTACATCAAATGGCATATCCACTACATTGATATAGTCGCCTTGTAACTTTTGTTCATAGACACTGAATAAGGCCAAGGCATTCAGACTATGATCTCCAAAATTCTTGATGTAATTGGCTTGCGTATCCCAAGTATACGAGAATATTTCATCATTATAGTTTTCGGCCATGTTTGTTTTTCCAGAACGAAGTTGGGTTTCTCCGTTATAGAATGTACCACGATGGGTTTTGGTATACATGGGGGAGAAAGTAGTTTTAAGAATTATTTCTTTAACGGGGCTGTATTGCAAATAAATATTTGCCATCACATCATAAGAACGTGTATCGTCTTTTGAGTTCAAACGGTCCACCACTGGATTGATGGAGGAAGTCGGACCACCACCATTGGGATAGATGGCGGTATCTTTACCTGGTTGTGAAATTAACTGTCCTGCCTTTTCCCCTTCCCAATAATAGCATGGCATATTAGGGGTCATACGGAACCCTTCCAAAATAGAGTAGTTGCTACCACTCTCTTTGGATGCTGTTGCCATATTTGTGGAGAATCCGGCTGAGATTTTATCTGAAATCTTATGATCTACGGCTCCTTTTATATTCCAGCGTTCATAACCGTCATACATGATTCCTTCTTCATTTTGATACCCTAGTCCTACGCGGTAGGTTATATTTTTTGTATTTCCGGAAATATTGATGAAATGATTCTGTTGTGAGCCGTTACGGGTTACGATATCTACCCAATCGGTGTAATTTTTATTGAGATACATATCTTTCACTATTTGACTGCCATTTCCCCAGAAGTTCAGGAAATTGGCATCAGTCATTTCCCAGTTAGTCATTCCTGAAGAGGCATCCATAGATGAAACTAGATAACGGGAGAAACGGAATTTCATGAAATCATCTCCTTCCATAAAGTCCGGCATATTGGCTTTGGTTTTTATACCATAATATCCATCATAACTGACTGTAGTCTTGGCTATATCTTTGTCTCCTTTTTTGGTGGTAATCATCACTACACCATTTGTGGCCCGTGAACCATAGATAGCGGTAGATGAAGCATCTTTCAAAATGTCTACTTTTTCAATATCCATCGGATTTAGAAAATCCATATTTTCACAAACTACTCCATCGATTACATATAATGGATTGCCGCCATTTAATGAACTTTTACCTCGAATCTGAATATTGAATCCGTCACCGGCACGGCTAGAAGACTGTGAGATATTCACTCCGGCAACTTGCCCTTGTAGACTTTCGACAACTGATGTTGCACCTTTGGCAGAAATTGTTTCGGATTTTACACTACCTACAGAACCTGTAAGGTCTGATTTCTTTACTACACCATAGCCCACTACTACCACTTCATCTAACAATTTGTTGTCTGCTTCGACCGTGATAGCTAGTTTTTGCTGCTCTCCTACTTTTATTTCCTGTGTTTTATACCCTACATATGAAACAACTAAGATTGCACCTGTTGGAACTTCCAGTGTGAAATTACCATCTAAATCGGTTACCGTTCCTAAAGTAGTTCCTTTTACCAATACGGAAACGCCGATTAATGCTTCTCCGCTTTCGTCTATGACACTACCTGTAATGATTCGGTTTTGTTGAATTGATTTTTGAATTGATGAACCTAGTTGGTTTGACCAATTGTTTGCAAAAGTGGATAATGGTAAGGAAACTAGTCCTAAGGAAAGTCCGCAAGCAAACCAAAATCTTTTTGGAGAATGAATACCCTGTACTATAACAGAGCGGGATTTTAAATACTCTTTTTTTCTCATGTCTTTCATTATTAATTTAGTATTAGAGTTGTTTTTGTTTTGATGTCAAATATAGACGGATGTTATCTTTTTATAAGTGGAAAAACTGATAATTTAGTTGGAATATCTATCAAAGGTAGCTAAACAACATATATTGCGGTGGATTAAAAATAGAAAGTACTTTGATGAATACCCATTTTCTGCTAATTTCGCAAAGGAAACACATTACTTTGATATGAAAACATACTGGGTTGATATTCTTACCTTTTTCTGTGTAGTAATACTATGCTTTTTTACAGCCGATGTACTGGCAAAAGGAGCTATATCTCAAAAATATTCAGTTACGTACTTTTCCAGTCAGAATGGAGTGGAGGATGGGCTGGTCAATGATATTATCCAAGATCATAAAGGTTTGTTATGGTTTGCTACTTGGAATGGGCTTTATCGTTTTGATGGTTATAATTTTAAGAATTATAAATCGAATATGGAAGATCTGGGAGGATTGACCAATGATCGTTTATTGGATATAGTCGAGGATAAATTCGGATGTATATGGGTATTGTGTTATGATTCCACTTGTTATCGTTTTAATCCTGACAAGGAAGTCTTTGAACCTGTCATTCAAAAAACAGTCAATAACTTTCGGTCAATATCTGTCCTTCCGAATGGAATAGTATGGTTATTATGTGAAGATGGGAGTGCAGTACGGGTCGTTACGGCTCCTGAAGATTTATCTATGACATTTCAATTCTATTCATCAAGAGAAAATACTTTGGCTACTGGTAAAATCCGGTCTGTATTTATGGATTCGAAATTACAGGAATGGCTTCTTACGGATGAGGGGGTATATCGATTATATGATTCAGAACTTTCTATTATTTCTTTGTCTGATTGTCGAAAAAGTGAGAAAATACCTTTTTATTTTGCAACAGAGTTGGAAGAATATATATATTTAGGTGCACATCAAGGCAAAGTCTATAAATACTTGTTGACAGGAGAACTTTCTATCCATACTCAATTGCCAACATCGGCTTCTGTGATTTCTATTTTGCCTTCTGTGGCTGGACTGATATATGTTACTGATTCGGATGGCTTTTTTATTCATGACTCTCTCGGTGAGATAAGACATGTGATGCTTGATTCTCTTTCTCTGTTGAAAGACAAAAACATAGAGTCTGCTAAAATTACTTGTGGAGATTTATTGTGGCTTGTACATCCTGTTCCGGGAGTCACTTTGTTTGATCTGAAAACACAGCGTTTAAGCTTTATTGAAGGAAAGGATGAACAGGGAAGACCACTAAATACTGAAAGTGATTTTTTTGCTTTTGAGGATCGGAATGATATTTTATGGGTACACCCTAAGGGCGGAGGATTTTCTTATTTTGATTCTCAAAATAGGCGGTTAATACCTTTTAATACTACGGAGCAGCCTGTCAAGTGGAAATCAAATGACCGCTGTTTTGCTGCTTTTGTTGATAAACAAGGAAATTTATGGATGAGTACCCAGCTCAACCGACTTAAGCGCATCACTTTTATCCCTGATAAATTTCATATCTATACACCTGCTCCTCAGGATGTAGAGTTACCTGATAATGAGATCAGGGCACTGTATATAGACAAAAAACAACGTATTTGGACGGGAAGCAGAGATATGAATGTTTCCATATATGATGCCCGGCTTCGATTATTGAAAAGGATGAAATGGGGCAAAGTATATGCCATCATGCAAGATTCGGCTGGTGTTTATTGGATTTCGACTAAAGGCCAGGGATTGATAAAAGCAATAGAAACTTCACAAGGCAATTTTAAGCTACAGCATTTTAAACATAAAGCTGACGACCCCTATTCATTGAGTAATGATAATATCTATTTTACTTTTCAGGATAGTAGGCAGAGACTTTGGGTAGCTACTTACGGAGGTGGATTGAATTTGATTGAAACTATGCCTGATGGTACTTTAAGATTTATCAATCATCGCAATTTGTTAAAGAGATATCCGATTAGTCATTTTTATAAAGTCAGACATATTACTGAAGATAATCAAGGGCGTATCTGGGTGTCTACAACAGCGGGAATTTTACAATTTAAGGTTTCTTTTCATTGTCCTGAAGAAATAGATTTTCATTCTATATGCCGTGAACAGGGAAATGTGAATAGTCTTAGTAATAATGACGTACAAATGATTCAATGTATGGATAATGGGAACATTTTTGCCATTACTTATGGCGGAGGGTTAAATGAGCTTTCTCCCATGGGGCTCCATTCTTATCAATGTAAATCCTTCACACAGAAGAATGGACTTATTTCAGATATTATTTATTCCATGCACGAGGATAAACAAGGAAATTTATGGTTGGTGACGGGTGGTGGATTAGTGAAATTTGTAGCTTCGGCCGAACAGATTCAGTATTCTAGTGAGCATATCGCGTTTAATATGCATTTTAGTGAAGGTGTAGGGGCAACAGATGGCAAGCAGATTTTTTTTGGTACTAACCGAGGTTTGTTCTATTTTACCCCTGAGAATATTCATAAAACAGATTTTATACCACAAATATTTTTCTCTTCTATTTGGGTAAACAATCAGGAACTGACTCCCAGAAAAACTCCTTCTATTTTGTCTGTTAATCCTGATAATAGCAAGGATATGCAGTTACCTCCTAATAATCACACCCTCAGGTTGGTATTCTCTGCTCTAGACATGACCAATACGGAGTATATTCAATATGCTTACAAGTTAGACGGTTTTGATAAAAACTTTCGTTTGACGGATAACGGGCATGAGGCTAACTATACTAATCTTCCTCCGGGAAAATATGTATTTCGTGTAAAGTCTACCAATAATGAAGGTGTATGGGTTGAAAATGAACGAACACTTTCTTTTGAAGTGCTTCCTACTTTCTCTGAGACACCTTGTGCTACTATGCTCTATTTCTTTTTGATTGTATTATTTATTGCAGTTGCCATTTATGTATATACCGTTTTTTATCGGATAAAAAATAAGGCTAAAAATGAAGAATTGATTACTCAATTAAAACTCAGCTTCTTTACTGACGTGTCTCACGAATTAAGAACTCCATTAACATTGATTACCGGACCTTTGGAATATATACTCAGAGACGAAAGTCTTTCTGGGAAGGTGAGAGATACTTTGAAGATTATTAAAAAGAATAGTGACCGTATGCAGAGGTTGGTAGGGCAGATCTTGGATTTTAGTAAAATCCAGAATAGCAAGATGAAACTGAGAGTTCAGTATGTGGATATTATCAGTTTCACGAAAGAAATAATCAACTATTTTACAACTTTATCTCAAGAGCGGCATATTAGTTTGAATTTTAACACTCAATTGTCTAAAGTAAATCTTTGGGTGGACAAAGATAAATTAGAGAAAGTTATTTTTAATTTGCTGTCTAATGCCTTCAAATACACTTCTGATGGCAAGAACATTTGGGTTAGTATGAAAGATGATGGGAATGCAGTCCTTCTTCAAATCCAAGATGAAGGAGTAGGGATAAAGAGAGAAAAGCAGAAAGTGATTTTCAATCGTTACGAGAATGTGGTTCCGGATAGCATTTACGCTCCTTTAAGTTCTGGTATCGGACTTTCAGTGGCTAAAGAACTTGTGGAAATGCATCATGGTAGTATAAATGTGGAAAGTGAGTTCGGAAAAGGGAGTCTATTTACTGTAAGGCTATTAAAAGGTAAAAAACATTATCCGTCTGACACGGAATATATATTATCAGATTGGAATGAAGATACAAATTTAGATTTCAATTCTCAAAACGAACTACAAGAATTGAATGAAGCGGAGAAGCCGCTCATGCTTATTGTTGAAGACAATTATGAATTAAGAGTATTTATCAAACAAATATTTCAGGAAGCATATCGGTTTGTTGAGGCTAATAATGGCGAGGTTGGATTAAAAAAGGCTTTTTCTGATCTGCCTGATATGATAATTACTGATATCATGATGCCTGTAAAAAGTGGTCTACAGATGTTGCAGGAACTAAGGAACGATGAACGAACTTCGCATATTCCTGCCATAGTATTGACTGCCAAGACAGATATGGATAGCATTCTGACTGGTATTCATACAGGAGCTGATGATTACATAACGAAGCCGTTCAGTGTTAATTATCTGCAAGCTAAAGTAGAAAATATCCTAGCTCGGCGTAAAATGTTACAAGCATATTATTGTAAAGTAGGATATGAAGAGGGGAACGAAAATAAAGAAAAAGACAGATCGGTTCAATTGTCGGCAAGAGACGCTGCTTTTCTTAATAAGTTAGCTAAAATTATGGAAGAGCAACTTGGTAATCCGGAATTGAATGTAGATCAATTGGTCAGTTATTTCAGTCTGAGTCGGACCAATTTTTTTCATAAGTTGAAATCTTTAACTGGTATGGCTCCTATAATGTATATAAAAGAAATACGCATGAGGAAAGCTGCTGAACTGATTAAGGAAAACCAATATACAATGGCGGAAATAGCTTATATGGTAGGTTTTAGTGATCCTCATTATTTTAGTAAAAGTTTTAAGTCTTATTGGGGAATGACTTCTACAGAATATGCAAAAAATCAGATTGGACGATGAAGATAAATGATAGTAAAGTTATGTTTTATCATTATATCGGGTGAACTCATTGTTCACCCGATATAATAAGGGGGATCTTATTTTCTCACCTTATTTCCATTGATATATACTTCATTCAGTACTACATCTTTAGCTCCGGTAATTAAATTCCCTTTTTTCTCTACATTATTGAAACGGCTGTTTGTTACATGGATATCTTCAATATTGACACGGTCGTCATATCCGGTAATCAAGACTCCGTACTTACTT